>JANNTN010000267.1:0-33221 GCA_031394445.1 Anatilimnocola sp. | reverse complement strand
GGTTTTCTCGCGGCTGGTGTCGCCCACGAAATCAACAATCCCCTCGCTTCCATCGCGTGGTGCGCCGAATCGCTCGATTCCCGCCTCAGCGAAGCCTTGCAAGTATCCAACCCGCCGCAGTTCCCCGCCGCGGACTTGGAGATCTTGCAAAAATATCTCCGCCGAATTCAAGACGAAGCATTCCGCTGCAAAGGCATCACCGAAAAACTGCTCGATTTCTCCCGCCTGGGCGATGTCGTGAAGCACGACACGAACCTTGGCGAATTAGTGCTAGGCGTTATAGTATTGGTGCGCCTCTTGGGCACCTACAAGCACAAGAAGATTGAATTCGACTGCCACGAATATGTGCTCGCCAGTGTCAACACGCAGGAAATCAAGCAGGTGGTGCTCAATTTGATCACCAACGCCCTCGACAGCCTGGATGCCGGGGGAACCGTGTGGATTTCAGTCGCCAAACGTGGCCCTTGGGCCGAACTCGTCGTGCGCGATAACGGCTGCGGCATGTCGGACGAAGTGCTCAAGCATCTGTTTGAGCCTTTTTTCACCCGCCGCCGCGATGGCTCGGGCACGGGTCTTGGCTTGTCGATCACCTACCGCATCATCACCGATCACGGTGGCACGATCGATCCAGAGAGCGCCGGCAAAGGCCGCGGTGCCAAAATGCGAGTGCTCTTGCCGTTGCAAGTTGTGAAGTCAGATAGCCAGAGAACAGAGATCAGAGGTCAATCGCCAGAAGCGAGAGGACTCAGGCTCGCGGGGTGACAATGGTCGCTCGCTTGCTTGAACCTCCCAAATCTAGCGTTTATTGAGTACAGACTACCCATGAAAGACGTCATTAAATTTGAGCGGCCAGCCAAGCTGAAAGTTCTCTTTGCCGACGACGAGCCGGCATTGCAGGAATTGATGCACCTTGAGCTGCCGCGAATGGGACACGAGGTCACGGTCTGCCCAGACGGCAACACGGCCGTCGCCGCCCTTGAAAAGAACACCTACGACTGCATTATCGTCGATCTCGACATGCCAGGTCTCAGCGGCATTCAAGTCATCGCCAAGTGCAAGGAACTTTCGCCCGATACCGACGCCGTCGTGCTGACAGGCAAATCGACGTTCGATACGGCGATCCAGGCCCTCCGGCACGGCGCGGTCGATTACCTCACCAAGCCCTGCAAGCTCGTCGATCTGAAAGCGCTCTTGGCTCGAGTCGCGAAGCAACGCGAATGGCTCAACAAGGTGCGCGCGCTAACGCACCAACTGCAGCGAGTCGAAGGCAAGTCCGAACTCGTCGGCAGCAGCCGGGGCATGGAACAAGTGAAGCGACTGATCGAAAAAGTCGCCCCCACCAACTCCACCGTGCTCATCTTGGGTGAAACGGGAACCGGCAAGGAACTGGTAGCCCGCGCCGTTCATCAACATAGCCACCGCGGGGAAAAACCGTTCGTCGCCATCAACTGCGGGGCATTGCCCGAAACACTCATCGAAAGCGAACTATTCGGTCATCGCAAAGGATCGTTCACCGGCGCGGACGACCATCGCGTCGGCCTCTTCGAAGTCGCGCACAGTGGCACGATTTTTCTCGACGAGATTGGCGAGCTGCCCAAGTCGATGCAGGCCAAGCTGCTCCGCGTTCTGGAAAGCGGCGAGATTCGCCGCGTCGGCGACAACAATGCCTTCGAGGTCGATGTTCGCGTTGTCTGTGCCACGCATCGCAACCTGCCCGAAATGGTCGAGGCCGGCGATTTTCGCGAAGACCTGATGTACCGCATCAACACGTTTGAAATTCGCTTGCCGAGCCTGCGCGAGCGAACGGGCGACATCCAGTCGCTGGCCGAGCACCTCTTTCGCCGCTTCCGCCCTACACTGAAGCCCAACGAGCAGCTATTCACGCCCGAAGCGATTGATGTGCTGGAAAAACACACCTGGCCGGGCAATGTCCGCGAGCTGGCGAATGTGATCGAGCACGCCACCATCCTGTGCGATCAGCCGCCGATTAGTGCCGACCACCTGCCGCAGCGTTTTGCCAGTCGTCGCGGCCCGCTGCCGAAGGTACGTATCACCGGTCCGATCACGCTGCGCGACCTCGAAATGCAAGCCATTTACGATGCCTTGGACCGTCACGGTGGCAACAAACCCGAGGCCGCCGAAGAACTCGGTATCAGCCTCAAGACGCTCTACAACAAACTGAATCAAACGGCGCTCGAAAAAGCAGCCTAAGCGGACTCATGACGAGTGGCATCAAGTCGGTTATCGACCGCGTCGCAAGTCCGGACACGCGTCAACGCCTGCGATCGGCGGTGCGGCGTTGTAAGCATTTTGGCTTCGCGCGCGAGTGTCCTTGCTGTGGTGCCCTCGTTCGGTCATTTCGACCATTCGGCTTGGTTAAGCGCCTCGAGGCGCAATGTCCTGTTTGCAAATGTTTGGAGCGTCATCGCCTCATTCATCTCTATTTCACTCACCGAACCGATTTGTTCGATGGACACCTGAAGCGGATGCTGCACGTCGCGCCGGAGCCGCAACTTGCCAGGTTGTTTCAACGGGCCAGATACATCGACTATCTCTCGGCCGATCTGGGCAGCCCGCGTGCGATGGTGAAGATGGACATCACGCACATTCAGTATCCGGCCAATCACTTTGACGTGATCTATTGCAGCCACGTTCTGGAACATGTGCCGGATGACCGTCAGGCAATGCGTGAATTTCATCGCGTGCTGAAGCACGACGGCTGGGCCATCTTGCAAGTTCCCATCACGGCTGACACGACGATCGAAGATCCCTCCGTCACCGACCCGCGCGAGCGCGAGCGGCTGTTCGGGCAAAACGACCACGTCCGCCGCTACGGCCCCGATTATGCCGATCGCTTGCGCTCCGCCGGCTTCTCCGTCGTCGAGGACGATTTCGCCCGCCAGCTTCCACCGCATCTCGTCACTCGCTACGGCATCCACTCCAGCGAAACCATCTACGTCTGCCGCAAAACGTAGGGTGGGACCAGCGAGCCTGCGAGCGCCGGCCCATCACCACTCTTCAATTTTCAACCACCCTCAGCCATCATTTGCCTACGTATCCCCAACCCCACCTCCGGGGCCAGCATCGGCGCGGTCGCGAGCTGAACCGCTTCGGCACCAGCGTTCAGATACGCTTGAACGTCAGCAGCAGAGAAAATGCCTCCGCCACCAATGATCTTGGTGGAGTAGCCGCGTTCACGGACAAGCTCAGAAAAAATTCGCGCCTGAGCTATTGACGCCGCGCGGATTGCTTCGCCGCCGATGCCGCGCGGTTGACCATCAAATAGCATTGCGTCGTCGCGATCAACCCTGGCGGAGATGCAATTGGTCATGGCCAGCGCGTTGGCGAACGGTGCAACAGCGTCGAGCAGCCCAGCACAATGCAACGGGTCGTCGAAGTAGCCAATCTTGATTAGATACGGCGTGTTGCCGATAGCGGCGCGGACTTGCTCGGCGACTACCGCGGCAGAAGCGGGCTGCTGATAGAGTTGCCCGTCGGCGCTCGATACGTTCGGACAGGAAAAGTTGGTTTCGATACAGTCCGCGCCGCTGGTGACGGCCCAGCGGGCGCAAAGAGCGAAGTCGGCGGCGAGTTGGTGGAGGGACCAACCGGGTTTGGGACTTGCAACGACCGAGACAGACAGTAGCTTCTCCTTTGGCAGATGGCACTTGGTCCGTTCGATGTCGGCACGCCAGATGTCGGGCGACATGGAGGGCATGCCGAAGGAGATGGCCCAAGTGCCTTGCATGGCATCGATAGTGGGCAGCGTGTGTTTCGAGTCGTGGAGCGGCGGCGCTGCAACCGGCTGAAGATTCGGCAAAGGATAGCATTCGCGCGCACGGCTGCGAACCGTTTTGTAAGTGAGAATGTCGAAGCCAAGAGCCGCGTAATACAGAATCCAGCGGCCGTTAAGCAGCGGGCCGGCGGCGATTCCCAGCGGCGAAGCGACAGGCAGACCGCAATACGTCCAGTTGCCTGCGACTCGCGGGATTTCGATCCCATCCGGCGGACTCGGCGCATGGTCGTAGTTCCAGCGGTACGTTTGCGAAAGGTCGTAGCGCGGAAGTAGTTGCGTGGCGGTCATGGTTGCAGTCTAGTTGGAGTTTCGCGAACTCGAATGCGGGCGTCAATCATCGTGAGTCGCGACTAATTTCTCGCTTGCGCTGCGGGTCAGTATGAATGGGAAACACACAACGGCTGATGCGTTGATTATCGGTGCGGGACCGACCGGAGCCGTGGCGGCGAAGCGACTGGCGGAAGCGGGGATGCGTGTTGTCGTGCTGGAGCAAGGGGATTGGCCGGATTACAGCCAGGCGCGGGCGGGGCAGGTGGACTATGAGATCACGGCGGGGCGAAATTGGGCGGCTAATCCAAATCGGCGGAAGGCGGCCGCTGATTACCCAATCGACGACTCGGATTCCGACATTGCGGCGGTGATGTACAACGCGGTCGGCGGCAGCAGCGTGATTTTCGCGGCCCATTGGCAGCGGAACATGCCATCGGATTTTCGGGTGCGTTCCCTCGACGGCGTGGGGGACGATTGGCCGCTGAGTTATGAAGATTTGCAGCCGTATTACGAGCGAGTGGAAGAGGACTTCGGCATTTCGGGCCTGGCCGGGGATACGGCTTTTCCGCCGGGGAAGGGGCCGCCGCTGCCGCCGGCTCCGCTGGGGCCGATGGGGCGGCGAGTGGCGGCGGCGCACAACCGGCTGGGGTGGCATTGGTGGCCAGCACCGAATGCGATCGCCACACGGCCCTATAAAAATCTGAAGCCCTGCACGCAGCGGGCGACCTGCATGTGGGGTTGCGTCGAGGGTGCGAAAGGATCGGCGGATCGAACTCATTGGCCGGCAAATGTTTCAGCCGGCGTGCTCTTGGTGACCGGGGCGCGCGTCCGGCGGTTGGAAATGAACGGTAGCGGACTCGTGACCGGGGCGACCTACGTCGATCGTAAGGGGTGCGAGCATTTTGTCGCGGCGGATGTAACAATACTCGCCGCGAATGGAATCGGCACACCGCGGCTCTTGCTCGCCTCGGCCACCAATCAGTTTCCCAGTGGCCTAGCGAATTCGTCGGGCCTGGTCGGCCGACGGCTGATGATGCATCCATTTGGGACGGTCGTCGGTTTGTTCGCAGATGATCTGGGCAGCACGCATGGCCCCTGGGGGCAGCATCTGCACTCGCTGGAGTTTTACGAGACAGATGCGGCGCGTGGGTTTGTGCGCGGGGCGAAGTGGGGCTTACAGCCGACGGGCGGGCCAGTAGCGATGACGCGGGGCTATCCGTGGGGCGAGCAGAACGCGATTTGGGGAGCCGGTTTTCACGAAGGGATTCGCAAGCGCCTGGGGCACAGCGCCATGTGGGGCATCATCGCAGAAGATTTGCCCGACGAGGAAAATCGCGTCGTGCTCGATCCAGTGCTCACCGACGCCGACGGCATTCCCGCGCCGAAAATCATCTATCGGATGTCGGAGAATTCGCATCGCCTGCTGGAATTCCATTTGGCGAAGGCCAAAGAATCGCTGGAGGCCGCTGGTGCCTACGAAACCGTGGTCGCGCCGCTGATTCGTGAGACGGGATGGCATTTGCTGGGCACGGCAAAAATGGGAACCGATCCGGAGACGTCGGTGGTCGATGCCTGGGGGCGGACGCATGATATTCCGAATCTGTTTGTCTTCGACGGCAGCATTTGGCCGACGTCGAGCGGGATGAATCCGACGGCGACGATTGCGGCTATGGCGTTGTGGTGTGCGGAGAATATGGTGAGGGGACGCACGAATCAAAAGGTGCCGGCATGAGCTTCACCGAGCAAGAGCGAAATCGACTGGCAGCGTTGGCGGATATCTTGATTCCGGCAACTCGTGATCATTTGTCGGCGAGCCAGGCCGATGTGGCTGGTGGTGGGCTGGATCAAGTGCTGGCGACTGGTCCGGAGGTAGCGAATGGTTTGCGAGAGATATTGGCTATGACCGTCCAGGCTAACGCGGCGGCTGCGGTGGCCGACCTGAGAGAAAAAAACGGGATTGCCTTTGGTATCCTGTGTGAGTTTGCGGCGGGGGCTTATTTTCTGAATCCGGCCGTTCGCGAGGCGATTGGCTACGCCGGCCAGACGGCACGAGCCATCGATCCGCATACGGATTATTTGGATGATGGATTGTTAGAATCGGTAATTCAGCGAGGACCGATTTATCGGCCGACGGAGAAGTAGTCAGTTGTCATTGGTCATTTGTTTGTCGTGAAGGATGAAGTGCTATGGTTCGACTTTTGGTTTGTGCGGCCGTGGCTATCGGATTTCTGGGAGCCGCTGAGTATCAAGCTGTGTGTCAGGAAAGCGATCGCGTAGCGCAGTTGTTTGCCCAGGACAACTTGGTCGCCTGGTGCATTGTTCCGTTCGACTCGAAAAAGCGTTCGCCAGAAGAGCGAGCCGAGATGCTGGAGCGATTGAAGTTTAAGAAGTTTGCTTACGACTACCGGGCGGAGCATGTGCCGACGTTTGATGCGGAGATGGAGGCGTTGAAGAAGCGAGGGATCGAGCTGACGGCGTGGTGGTTTCCGCAGGCGCTGAACGCGGAGGCGAAGCAGATTTTGGAGGTATTGAAGCGGCATGGAATCAAAACGCAGTTGTGGGTGAGCGGCGGTGGGGCGACGACGAAATCGCCAGAGGAACAGGCGGCGCGGGTGAAGGCCGAGGCGGCGCGGATTCGGCCGATTGCGGAGGAAGCGGCGAAGATTGGCTGCACGGTGGCGCTTTATAACCACGGCGGCTGGTTTGGTGAGCCGGAGAATCAGCTTGCGATCATCGACGAGTTGAAGCTGCCGAATGTGGGGCTGGTTTATAACCTGCATCATGGTCATGCCCACGTCGATCGGCTGCCGGAGTTGTTGAAGAAGATGCTGCCACATTTGTGGTGCGTCAACATCAACGGCATGGCGAAAGAGGGTGATTCGCAAGGGCGAAAAATCTTGCCGCTGGGGCAAGGGGATTTTGATTTGCAGGTGCTGCGGACAATTGTCGCGAGTGGCTATCGCGGTCAGATCGGCATCTTGGGACACACGCAGGACGATGCGGAGCAGCGGCTGGCGGATAATTTGGATGGGCTGAAGTGGTTGGTGACTCAATTGAACGGTAAAGCACCAGGTGATCGGCCGGTGCCAAGGACGGTGGTGCCGCCGGCACCGAAAGTAACCACTGCACATGGTGGCCATCATGGAGCAGCGGTTGTGGCGAGCGCCACAACACTCGTTCCTGCTGAATTCGACGCAAAATATGTCGCGGAGTTGTTGGCAGAGGTGAATAAGAGCGGGGACGCGCGGCGCGGGATCGCGGTCTTTGGTTCGGCGAAGTTTGCCTGCTTGTCGTGCCATCAGGTGGGTGCGCGCGGCGGGCAAGTCGGGCCAGCATTGTCCGACGCCGGCAAGCGGCTGAAGCCGGAGGAGATTACGGAGGCGGTGTTGTGGCCGAAACGACAGGTGAAGCCGGAGTTCGTGGCGTGGCGGGTGCGAATGTCGGATGGGCGGACATTGCAAGGCTACAAACGGAGTGAAAATGCACAGACGATCGAGCTGTTCGACGCGGCGACGCAAAAAACGGAGTCGCTGGCGAAGAGTGAGATTGATGAACAGCGCGAAGCTGGAACGCTCATGCCGGATGGGATCGCGGCGGCGATGACGGCGGAGCAGCGGCGCGATTTGGTGCGACTGCTTATCGATTTGGGCCGGACGACGGGCCTGGAAAACGAAGTGGTGGCCGAGTCGAGCCCGGCGGAGTTCGTTTATGATCGCGCGCCGCTTGATAAAACGATATGGAAGCTGTGGCAGGAGCCGGTGAATCGGGATCGGGTGTATGACTTCTATTTGAAGGAGGCGTTGCATTTTCGGTCGCAGTCGCATCGGCCCCATTTGCTGCCTGCGTTTCCTGGGCTCGATGGCGGCAAGCAGGGGCATTGGGGAAATCAGAACGAGGAGGTGTGGAAAGACAACCGCTGGAATTCGACCGATTTGGGAACAGTGTTGTGCGGGATTTTTCATGGACCGGGCGGAGTGACGGTGCCGAAGGGCGTGTGTGTGCGGCTGGGCGACAACGGCGAGATGGCGGCGTGCTTTAATCCCGAGACGCTGACCTACGACGCGGTGTGGCAAGGTGGTTTTCTCAGTTTCTCCGAGATTCGGCACGGATTTATGGATGGGCTGCGGCCAGTGGGAAAGATGCTGCCGCGACCGGCGGGGAGCCGGCCGCCGGAGCCATTTGTGTATCGCGGGTTTTATCGCGTCGGGCCACGAGTTGTGTTTGCGTACCGGATTGGCGCTGTGGATATGCTCGATTCGGCATGGGTGAAGGATGGAAAGTTTGAGCGAACAGTCGCGCCGGCGGCGGAGCATCCGTTGCGGGATGCGGAGCTGACCGCGCCGAGGCAGTGGCCGCAGGAGCTCAAAACAAGCGGTGAACTGGGGACGAATCAGCCCTACGCGGTCGATACGATCAAGCTGCCATTCGAGAATCCGTGGAAGGCGCTGATGTTCGTTAGCGATCACGACTTTCTGACGGACGGATCGGCGATTGTGGCGACGATGACGGGGGATGTGTGGCGAGTGACCGGGCTGGATGCGGAGTTGAAGAACGTGCGGTGGCGGCGGTTCGCTTCGGGGTTGCAACAGCCACTGGGAGTGTTGGTGCATGACAACAATATCTTCGTGCTGGGGCGGAATCAGATCACGCGGCTGATGGATAACAACAACGACGGCGAGGCGGATTTTTACGAGTGCATTTCGGACAAGCTAATGACCTCTACGGCCGGGCACGATTTCATTTGTGGTTTGGCTCGCGATGAGTTTGGGCGGTTTTATTCGGTGTCGGGGAAGCAGGGGCTGATTCGGATCACGCCAGGCCGCGAGGATGTGGAGGTGCTGGCGACGGGGTTTCGAAACGCGGACGGGATGGGGTTTTTGCCTGATGGCGCGGTGACGGTGCCGTGCAGCGAGGGGGATTGGACGCCGGCGTCGATGATTTGTTTGGTGAAGCCCGAGACGTTTGCGACGCCAGGCGGTAAGACGCCGCACTTTGGGTATCAAGGGCCGAAGGATGGTCAGCCGCCGGCGCTCCCGATGGTGTATTTGCCGCGGGGGATGGATAACAGCGCGGGCGGGCAGGCGGTGAATAGTGATTCGCGATTTGGGCCGCTGGCGGGACAGATCATGCATGTCTCGTCCGGGCAGGGAAGCCAGTTTGTGGTGTTGCGCGATGAAGTTGCCGGTCAGCCGCAGGGGGCGATTGTGCCGCTGCCGGGCGAATTCCGGTCGGGCGCGCATCGGGGCAAGGTGAATCCACGCGATGGCCAATTGTGGGTGTCGGGCCTGGCGGGCTGGGGAACTTACACGCCGGATGACGGGTGTTTGCATCGCGTGCGCTACACGGGCATGCGGGTGCAGTTGCCGAAGTCGCTACATGTGCATGAAAACGGGTTGCTCGTTTCATTTGTGGAGCCGGTGGATCGCGCGGAGGTGGCGAATCTGTCGAATCATTTCGCGCAGGTGTGGAATTATCGGTACAGCTCGGGTTATGGTTCGCAGGAGTTGGCGCCGAGTCATCCGGGTGTTGTCGGGCATGAGACGCTGGCGATTGCGGGTGTGCATGTGATCGATGAGCGGACGCTGTTTGTGGAGATGCCAGAGTTGCAGCCGGTGAATCAGTTGCATCTAGTGCTGCAAGTCGAGGCGGGCCGGCCGCAGGAGTTGATTGCAACGGTACATAAGCTTGATGCGCCGTTCACAAAGTTTGCTGGTTATGTCGCGCGGCCGAAAACGATTGCGGCGCATCCGCAGGCGGTCGATTTGGCCCTCCTTGGTAAGACGCAGCCGAATCTGTGGGGGAAGCGGGGGCGGCCGTTGGTCAACGCGACGATCGACATCGAAGCGGGGAAGAACCTGACGTTCGCCACGCGGCTGATTCGCGTAAAAGCGGGGGACCGCGTGCAGCTCACGTTCAATAACCCGGATGTGGTGCCGCACAACTGGGTGCTGGTGAAGCCCGATTCGTTATCGCGAGTCGGCGACCTCGCGAACAAACTCATTGCTGATCCGGAGGCCGTCTTGCGTCAATATGTGCCCAACACCGACGACGTACTGGTCTATACGGACATCGTTCCATCTCAGCAGTCATTTACGATTTGGTTCAATGCGCCGCACGAGAAGGGGCGGTATCCGTATCTGTGTACGTTTCCCGGGCATTGGATGGTGATGAATGGGGAGATGATTGTGGAATAGGAGTTAGTGATGGTTATTCGAAGGCAATGGATTTAAGACGGGTGAGTTCGGTTTGGATGTCGGGGCCTTCGTAGAAGGAGAGCCAGCCGCGGAGGGATTTTGATTCGCCGGGGGGACAGTCTTCGACTTGGGGGTCGGAGTGGAGGCAGGGGCAGGGTGGGTTGCCCCAGGCGCGGACGCAGCGCTGCCAGCCGGTGATGATCCAGCGCTTTTTGGTTTCGTCGTGACAGGCGGCGAAGGGGGCGGCGAGGATTTTGTTGTCGTTGGTTTGCTGTGTAAAGCCGGTGAGGCCGGCGAGCATGACGCACATTTGGACGCGGAGGCCGGTGAGCTTTTCGCTGGAGTCGTTGGTGACTTTGAATTCCATGCGAACGCCGTCTTTGCTCGGTGTGATTTTGGAGCTGAGGGTGACGCGGTTGGGCAGCTCGCGGTCGAGCGTGAGGGTGCCGCCCTCGTGGCGCGTCCATTCCAGTGGTTGAAGTTCGATTTGCTGGCGGTCCCAAGTGGTGGGGACGTGCGTGTGGGCTAGATACAGCAGCTCGCGCGGCGGCGGCTTGGTGGTGGGCTCGAACCAGACGGCTTCGGGAACGTCGGCGACGGCGTAGCCGCCATCGGCCCAGGGGGCGAAGATGCTGACTTTGGTTTCCCGCTGTGGGCGGATCGCGCCGTCGCGAAAGCCCGTGCGCGGATGACGGCCGCCAGGGTAGGGCAAGAAAAGGAGCGAGTCGTTCGTAGTTTTTTGCGCCAGTGGATTTGCAACGACGATTTGCAGCCGTTTGGACTCGGCGACGACATCAGCGGTGGTGAGGCCGAGGGCTGCAGCAGCTTCGGTGGGCGTGAAGCGATGCTGAACGAGCATGTTGGTTAGCCAATAGCGGGTTTCCCAGTCGTTTTTTGTGGGACGAGCGTTGCTGCCGTCGCGGTTGGCGGCGATGAGCTTTTTGCGGTCTTCGATAACGCCGAGCGGATCGTTGGGAACGATGGCTGGATCGACGTATTTGGACAAATCGCGCATGGCGATCACCGTGTAGTGCTCGTCGGCTAGATGCTGCAGGAACGCGGCAAAGTTCTCGGGCTGGGTGCTGACCCAGTCGTGAGCCGTGTCGGGCACGCCGTGAAATTGGAGGATGGCGATCTGGCCATGCCGCGCGGGAACGAGCGAGGCTTTCAAATCGTCGAGTGTCCAGGTGGGCCGTGCGTCGCCGGTGGTGGGTATGAGGAGCGGATGGTCGAGGCCGGGCTCGTAGGCAATGCCTTTGCCGGCGGAGTAGGGATATTCGGGGCTGCCGCCGCGGCGAGCGAAGAGGATGCCGAGGTCGCGGAGTGGTCTGAGGCCCTCTTTGACGAAGGCGTTGCCGGGATAGGCGAAGCTGGTCGTTTTGGGAATGCCATGGGCCTCACAGCGGGCGTTGATCGCGCCGAGTTGGTCGGCCAGATCGGGAATCGATTTTTCGGTGACGCCTTTGTGGTCGCGGGTGTGGTTGCCGATCTCGAAGCCGTCTTTGTGGAGTTGGGCGATTTCATCCCAGGACATGTAGTCGGTTTTGTTCTTGGAAAAATCCCAGCCCTCAGTGATGAAGAACGTCGCGCCGAATTTGTGCTTGAGGAGGAGTGGGCGGGCGATGGTGAAGTGGGATTTGCTGGCGTCGTCGAAGGTGAGCACCACGAGCTTGTCGGGGATCGGCTCCAGAGCGGCGAGCGAGTTCGTGAGCAGTAGCAGCGAGACGATAAACAATAATGGTCGGATCATCGGCGGACGCCTGTATTTTCCGGATTTGAATTGCTCATATAGTCGATCGAGTTGCCGACTTCGATTTGGCCACCTTCCAAGACGCAGCAGCGGAGGCCGCCGCGGTGCTTGAGGGCGGCTTTGATGCCGGTGAAGGTGCGTTTTTCCAAGTAGCCGCAGGGCTCGCAGAGTTCCAGGCCCTTCAACACGATTTCGCCGACGCGGAACGATTTGCCGACGAGGTCGTTGAGTGGCACGCCGTCGGTGAGCAAATTGCGGCGGGTGTCGAGGTGGTCGATGGTGTAGTTGAACTCGTTGTTGGCGGCTTCGATCGCTTCGCGGGCGATAAGTGTGACTTCGTTTTCGGGCTTACGCCGCCCTTGGAACTGGGCCGCGCCGATTCCCGCACCGTAACGATCGCCGCGGAGGCCCTCGCTGGCGACGGCTTCGATCGATTCGACGTTTTCCATAGGGCCTTTTGCTTGCCGGGCGATGGCGATGGCTAGTAATTTGCCGGTAGTCATGGCGATATTCTAAGGGAGTAGGAAGTAGGAAATGGAGAGTAGGGGGCTGGGGTGCTGGGGCGAAGCGCTCACTTCTGGTGAATTGTTGTTTGGCCGATTTGTGTAAGTGGTGAAGGGGAAAGGGTTTCGGCTGATTCGAAAATTGGAAAAACGCTCACGGTGAGGACTTAGTGAGCGGTTAGTGAGGACATTGTGAGCGGTAAGAGAGTGGTTTGTGAGCATGAGGTGAGTTGTTGGTGAGATTTCGATGTCCACAGTTCAAAGTCCAAAGTTTGGGTCGGCGCGCAGTGGGGGTGGATCACTCACGCGGGCGCGGAGTAAGGGACGAGGTCGGTCGTCCCATAGATACATTGCAATTCGGGCAAAAAACCGGACGAAATTCCGGCCGAAAACGGAAAGATTTCGGGAAATTTTTTGGTTGAGGCGGTGGGAGAGGAATCGTGGGAGGAATGGGAAGTTGGAGAGGAGAAGCGAGAGGGGGGAATGGGAGATGGCTTGGCTACGCGAGTCGTGGTTTGCTGCGCGACCCAGAGCCACTCCGCCGTTGGGCAGTTCAGATTCCGTCCGGCGGCTGGAACCTGCAGGGGGCTACTTGAGGATGGGCACGCCCTGCGGCCTCCGGCAGTACGCCTCAGTCGGGCCTTACCACGAGTTGGGTAGGCCACAGTCGGTCGTTTGCCATTCGTCAAATGCCCGCTGCGACCGAGTGATGAGTTCGCAGTAGTCAGAAGCTTCGATCTCCTCACCCATCAGCTCGACTTCGTAGTACCCGTTGTAACCGGCCGCGGTTAGCCCCAGCACGATCTCCCGCAGCGGAATCGTTCCCTCGCCGAGCGGACAGCGGTTCGGTTCGCGGCAGGGGGGCTCGCGCGCATCGCCCAGTTGCACCAGCGCCAGGTGCGGGACCAATTGAGGCAGCCGGTCGAGCAGCAGCGGCTGATGCCCCCAATGATACGTGTCGAGGGCCAGCCCCAGAGCGGGCGAATTGCAATCAGCGATCAACTTCAGCGTTTCGTCGAAGCAATGGAGAAACGTAAAATCACCGCCGCAGTCGCCATTCATCGGCTCAATGGCGAGCTTCACGCCGCGTTCTTCAGCCAGGGGGAGCAAATTGTCGAGGGCTTGGCGAAACAACCGGCGGGCATGGTTGAAGGTATGCGCGCCGCGAGCCCCGCTATGAACGATCAGACAGCCGGCCCGCAATGCCGAGGCCGTTTCGATCGCCAGACGAGCATCTGCCAGGCTCTCGGCATGCGAGTGGCCGTCGCTGCCGGTGAAGCCGCCGGCCCATTGCAGGCTCGACGCGGCCAGTCCCGCCTCAAGCAACAAAGTCGCGCCCCGCAGCTCGCCACAATCGGCCAGTTTTTGCCGCCACACGCCCACGCCCGTGACGCCTGCCGCGCGGTACCTTGCCACGTCTTCTTCGAACGACCAGCGAAACGTCGTCAGCTCGCTGATTGCTAACCGACCCATCCGTGAAAATCTCCGCGTGCGTGACTATCGCTAACAGCTACTGATTCTCATCGCAGCTTCATATTCTGGCGAGGCGACAGTATGCCGCTTGCGCCGCGAACTGTAAAGGAACCCGCGTCAATCGTAATTTTTTGGCACGGGTTACCCTGTCGCCGGATCGCCCCATTTAGGCTGTTGCCAGCGGGCGGGGCTTGCTATATTTGTCTAGGTATGGGGCGGTAGCTCAGTTGGGAGAGCGCTGCGTTCGCAATGCAGAGGTCGAGGGTTCAACTCCCTTCCGCTCCACTCTTTCGTTCCAAAAAAACCTCCGACAAGTGCTTCGAGACAAGTGCTTCGAGGTTTTCCTCTCTTTGGCACGGAGTCGCGCCGGTGGTTCAACAAGGTGCCATCGAGGCTTGATTGGGCGTTCTTGCTAGTAATTGCCGTCAATAATAATTGCCGCGATCGGATTGGGGCCGCTGGTCCTACAGTCTTGGATCGGTTGGAGAGTCCCGTCCCAAGGGAAAATGTCGATTGATAGATTCATGAACCGGATCGTCCACTATCTACTCTGCGGGCTGCTTATTATCGCTGGCCCTCGTTTCACGCGAAGTGCCGACTTTACGTATCTTCTGACCGGCAACGCAGCCAACGCGCAGCCACGCCACACCGAAGGCGCATTACTGCTCATGGGGGGCGGAGGGCTGGTTGATGTGGCCTTTCGTTGGTTCATCCAGAAGGCTGGAGGCGGCGATATTGTCGTTTTGAAGGCATCGATGGAAAGGCAGTCGTCACCGACACTTACGGAGCTTATTTGCACAACACCATTGGGGGCTGCGATTCGGTCGAGGTGATTACCTTCAACAATCGCAACGCAGCGACTACCCCGCAGGTTCTGGAAGCCATCAAAAACGCCGATGGCATCTTTCTGGGCGGCGGCAAACAGTTTCGCTACGCAGACTACTGGAAGGACACGCCTGTCGGCACTCAACTTGAGGCGCATGTGCAGGCCGGTCGTCCGCTGGGTGGCAGTAGCGCGGGTCTCGCGGTGCTTGGCCAGTTTTGCTATACGGCGCATGTGACAGCCCGGCTGACGAGCGAGATCGCGATGCAAAATCCGTTCGACAAGAGCATCACACTAGAAAACGATTTTCTGCACCTGAATATGATGAGTGGCGCGATCACCGATACCCATCTCTCGCGGCGAGGCCGGCTAGGCCGTCTGATCACATTCGTCGCCCGCACAAGTGCTGAAAATAAAGCGGAACACCTGCTCGGCATAGGTGTGGACGAGAAGACCGCGCTCTGCCTCGAAGCCGATGGCAGTGGCCGCGTCTTGACGGGTGCCAGCGATGGACGGGCCTGGTTCATCATGCCGCAGCGAACGCCGGAGGTTCTATCCGCCGGACAGCCGCTCACCTACCGAGACGTTAAAGTGATTGGCGTTGGACCTGAGAGTACGGTCAACATTCGCAATCGCACGGTCGAGAAGCCGGCTGTAGTCTCGACGGCATCCGTGGTTGCAGGAGCTTTATCAGTAAGGCCCGAGTGAGTGCGTCCATTCAGATAAGACTTGCGGCTGCTGGCACAATTTATGAAAGTTCTTCTGTTTGCTGCTTGCTGGCTGCCAGTCACGATCTGGACTTACCCACGTTTCGTGGGCGCGGTTTTTGGGTTACCCGGCGTGCGCTGGCGCGACGCCGGGCTTTGTTGTGCGACCCCTTCGGGGTCGGGATTGCAAATCCCGCATGGATTGGCATCCATGAAAAAAGTGCCGTGAGGTTGGAGTGCAATGGTGGGCCTGCGCTCGCCGACCAACGCTGCGCGTAGGTGCCCGCGCTGGTCCCACCCTACGGCTGAGGCAGGCGGGAAGCCTCTCCTACGGTGGAGCAGTCGGTCCAGTGGCCGTTGATGAGGCGTTGGTGGGGTTGAAAGCGGGCTTTGTAGGACATGTGGGGAGACTCGGCGATGTAGAAGCCGAGATAGAGATATTGCCGGCTGGTGTCGCGGCATAACTGAACGTGCCGCAGGACGGAATACGTGCCGAGGCTGAGCAAGCGGAAGGCCGGATCGTAATAACAATAGACGGCGGAGATGGCGTGTGCGCCGGCGTCGGCAATGGCGATCGCGATGAGTTGCCCGGCGTGCCAATAGCTCAGTTCCCAAGTGTCGCAGCAGGTGTTGGTCAAGAACTCCGCGTAGTCTAGCTCGTTGATCGCCGTGTCATTGCGGGAGAGGCCGCGCATGTCGCGGTGCATGTTGAACAGCCGTACGCGCTCGTGATCAATCGCCGGCAGTCCGATGCGAACTTCGAGCAGTGCGTCCCCCTTCCGCTGCATTCGCCGCTGGGTGGCGTTGGGGCGAAACTGATTCACATCCAGGCGGATCGGTTCGCAACATCGGCACTGAGGGCACTGCGTACGATATAAATGCGCGCCGCTCCGCCGGTCCCCTTCGCTCAGGCGCTGATCGAATTGCTCGGGAGTGAGATTTTGCAGCGGGCGGCGATACGGCAGCCGGGCGATCCGCCCCGGGAGGTACGAACACGGATGCGGCACATCGAAGACGACAATTTCCCGCGGCTGCATGGCAAGCGTCCAGAGGCCTGTTCAACAGGTACATTGTACGCCATTGCCACTCGGGAGACTTACCACCGAGGAGAAATGCCAACTCCAGTTGGAGAGTCAACTTGCGGCTCAATCCGGCGAAGGGCCTCGCCGGACTACTTTGAAAAGCAGAGGGGCCGGTCGGAGGCCCGCCCCATGGATTAGAAATCCATTTGGGCCCGCAGGCCGAAGGCGTTGGCTTCGCTGTTGACGGCGACGGCGGGGCCGTTGCCGGCGGGGGATGGGGGGGCGTGGGGGATTGCCGCCAGGCGTGGATATAGTTGAAGACGATCTTGGTGAATGGGTTGGTGTACCAGTTCACCCCGAAGGTGATGTCGTTCAAGATGCCGCCCGAGACATTGTTATCTTCCAGATCGAGATGAGAGAAGCGAACGGCAACTTCCCAGGCTCCGCGCCAGTTTTGACGGCTCCCGTCTGCGGTGCGAACCCAAAAGAAGTCCTCGAACGGCCGCACCCGGTCGATCACGCCAAACACCCGATCGTACGGCCGATGCTCACCGGTGAGAAAGTAACCCACCTGCACATACTCACCGTGCAGCAGCGAATTGGAATGATCTTCGCGGTTCACGTGAGCGGCCATCGCTTCCGATTGCACCGACAGCGGTCCATGCACCCAGAGCGCTTCGAGACCGAATGTATTTACATTGTTCACGTCGGTCAGCGTGCCCGTGTTGGCAAAGAACGGCGTGCCGTTGAAAGTGCCCGGCACTTGGAATCCGGCCGTGCCGGTGCCACCGTTGGCCGCGCTTTCGCCGACGAAGATTTCCGGTGGCGTGCGAAAAATAACGCTGCGCTGCGGTGGCGAGCTGAAGTAATACGCGCCACCCAGGTGCAGATAGCTCCGCCTCGCGTCTTCGTCGTACCATCCCAGCCGCGTGACGCGGCCGGCGAATCCGTTGCCGCCGCGCGTGCTGAGCGAACCGGCCGATTGATCCTGCCCCGTGCGAAAATAGGACGCGGCCCAAGTGCCCGTCAGGTCTTCGGCGTGGCTGTAGTCCCCCACGCCCAAGTGGCGGAACGGAGTAAACGGAATGAACAGGCTCGAGCGCTCCATCATCGTGGTGTAGCGAAAGCTGCTGACCACTTCCAAGCTGAACGGCTGCTTCCACTGACCGATGCGAACGGTACCGAGAAAAGGCAGGTTGGTGTAGTCGATCCACAAATCGGTGAAAGTCGGCCGGCCGGGAAAGGCGAAGTCGAACTGCATGAAGGCGTTGATGTTGTTGGCCAGCGCCGCTTTGCCCGCGAGACGGGCTCGGCGAAAGTCCGCACCGTTTTGAATCGTCGTCACGCCCGGGGGTTGGTTCGGCGTCATCACGCCCTCCTGCGCGATCGGCAACTTGTTCGCCGCGTCTTGGTTGGACATCACGGCGTCGGTTTGAAACACGCCGAGCAACTGCACGTTCGCCGGATACTTGATCGGCGGTTTCTCCAGTGCCTCAATCCGCTTGCTCATTCCGGCTAACTGCTGCTCCAGGCTGGGGGGGGCGCATGCAGAGCGTCTAATTCGTGGGCCGCAATTTCATAACCGGCTTGCTCGATCGGCTAATGCGGCACCGAGGCGCTGCTGATCGGAGCTGCTGAGAGCGAATCGGCGGCATATGGACCGCCCGCAAATTCCATCGGCTGAGCCGGCGGCATTTGCGGGAACGCTCCCGCCGGCGAGTGGGGGGGGACTTGTAGGGGAAACGGCCCCAGCCGGTCAAAGGCGAACGCGGTTTTCCGGCTTATTTGTAATATTCCAGTAATGATGCGGACTTTGCCCCGATCTGGGGGCGAAGCGGCCTGCCGATTGCTACCGCCCTTTGTCAGAGGCAGGTAAACTAGCGATACGCCGATCCCGTTCTCTGGATGCGATTTTGCCATTTCGCTGCCGTATCCATTTGCGGCCACAGTGTTTTGACAGAGTTATTGGCAGTATTTTTTGTCCGAGAAATGAACATGACCACCGAAGCCTCCGCTCCCGCTAGCTCCGCCACCGACGCACCCGTTTCCGGTGCTCCCAGCCAAGCAGGCGGGCCAACTGCCGGTCCGCTAGCTCGCTTTACCCGCGGCAACGATGCTGGCGCTGCAACTCAATCACCCACGTCCGAACAACAGCCGGCGTCTGATCCGGCTGCCCACGGCACCAAACCGGCGTCTCGACCGAGTGGACCTGGCGGGCCGGGCGGATCGGGCCGTCCTGCTTCCGGTGGCTTTCGCCCGCGCGGACCAGGCGGACCTGGTGGTGATCGCCCCAAGTCGCGCCGCGAAAAGGAGCGCGAGGAAGATCGTCAACTCGATCGCGAGTTGGCGGGCGAGCGCGGCCGCGGCGAAGACCGCAGCTCTCGCCCACCGGTTCCCGTGCCGAATCGCCGGCAGCGCTCCGAAGATATCGAAGCCGAGTTGGAAGCAGCCCTCAGCGGCGTCTCGCTCGAAGACATCGTGAAGACCGATCTGAAAACCGATTCCAACCGGCTGGAGAACGGCTCGCAACATCGCTCGCAAGTCGTCGAAGTACACGGCGACGATGTATTCTTTGCGCTGGGCGGCAAGAACCAGGGCGCGACGAGCGTTCGCAATTTTGCCGAGCCGCCGAAGCCGGGCGACATGATCGATGTCACGATCACCGGTTACAACTCCGAAGACAATTTCTATCAAGTCTCCGTCGCGGGCGGCACGATCGTCGCGGGCGGCTGGACCGATATCGCCGAAGGCTCGCTCGTTGAAGCCCGCATCACCGGCTCCAACACCGGCGGCCTGGAATGTCAGGTCGGTGCCATCAAAGGCTTCATTCCCGTCAGCCAGGTTTCGCTGTACCGCGTCGAAAACACGGCTGATTTCGTCGGGCAGAGTTTTGCCTGCGTCGTTACCGAATCGAACGAGCGCCGCGGCAATCTGGTGCTCAGCCGGCGAGCCGTCCTCGAACGCGAGAAGGAAGAATCGAAGAAGAAGATTATGGCGGAGCTGGAGCCGGGCTCGATGCGCGAGGGCACGATTCGCAAGATTCATGACTTCGGGGCATTTGTCGATCTGGGCGGCGTCGATGGCTTGATTCACATCAGCCAACTGGCGTGGGACCGCGTGAAGCATCCGAGCGAAGTGGTGCAAGAAGGCCAGAAGGTTCGCGTTCGCGTCGAGCGGATCGACGAAGAGACCGGCAGGATCAGCCTGTCGCTGAAAAATCCTGAAGAGCATCCGTGGGCGAATATCGAGCAGCGATTCCCGGTTGGCACCACCGTGACGGGGCCAGTTTCACGCATCGCCCAGTTCGGCGCTTTTGTGAAGCTCGCGCCGGGCGTCGAAGGCCTGATTCACATTTCGGAACTCGCGCATCACAAGGTTTTCAAGGTCGAAAACGTCGTCAAAGAAGGTCAAGAGGTTGAGTGCAAGGTGCTCGACGTCGATGCCGAGGCCCAACGCATGAGCCTCTCGCTCAAGGCGGCCATCGCCAATCCGGAAAAGGCCGGCTCTGCCGAGGACAAGCCCGAGGCCGACGAGCCGCCACGCGCGCTGGCCGTTCCCAAACGCAGCGGCCCGCTCAAAGGGGGCATCAAGAGCAAGAGTAAGAGCAGCGGCGAGCAGTTCGGCTTGAAGTGGTAGCGCTTCACGATTGCCTTCTATTATTTACCAGCCGGGACCAAACTTGGTTCCGGAGCGCTTCGATCGACGCCGCCACTGCATTCACCGGGAGCAAGTTTGCTCCCCCTAGAGCGCATCCAATTCCGGTGTAGCGTTGCTAGCGGTAAATGCTGACTGGGTTATTACGCGATTTTTCCAACTGCTAGCTGACAACATCGCCCGAAAACCGCTACACCCTTCGTGGAAACGCTCTAACTTCCCCTAAACTCTTGATAGTTGACCTCCGTACAGTGATCGAATATACATTATGTAGTGGTTGTCACAATTCCGCGTCCCACGGAGGGTTTCATGCTCACTGCCGCTGCACCAATCAACACCGGCTTGCCAGCCATCAACGTCTTCCGGCTTAACGCCACGCGGCTGGTCGAATCCCGTCCCGTCACTGCCATCGCGGCTGAAGAAGTTTTGCTCACGGCGGTCCAGCACCCGCCCCGTATCGGCGAAACACGCCCAATCGCCCAATTGCTGCCCGCGGTCCTCGCCCGATATGGCTTGGCTAAGCCGCCAGCATCGACCGCCCACTCACTCGACCTGTTGGCCTGACCTGAAACCCGGCAAACCAACTACAGCGTTTTCAGATATTCCAGCACGGCCCGCTTTTCGTCTTCGCTCAGCGCGTCGGGAAAGTCATGGCCGGCGGATGATTTGCCAAAGCCTCGTGTATCGAAATATTGTCGGCGCTGCCAGCCAGCCGTGACGGTCGAGGGCAATTCATCGTGCTCGCTTATCGTGGGACCGACCCGATCCTGATCGTATTGGTCCCCCTGACGCGTCCACACAGCCGGCCGCCGTGCAGGATGCAGCACGTGCCACAGTGTGGGAACGCTCGCATTGTGCAAATACGGCGCACTGGCCCAAATGCCATCCAGCGGCGGCGCGACATACCCGCCGGGCTCGTTCACGTTGGGCAACTTTCCAAAATGAGCGAACCAGCTATTGCCGTAAGCCTCGCGATGCGTCGCCGACAGCGCATCCAGCCGCACACGGTCGGTCCGCACCTCGTCGATCGGAATTCGCTTTTCCGGGTAGTGTCCACCCGCTCCATACGTTCCGTGGCAATCGGCACAAACGCGGCTAAAGGCCCCGCGGCCCCGCGCAGCCAATTCCTGATCGATGGGAAATGGATATTTCGGCGGCTCGATCGATTCGATATACGCCAACACATCCTCAAATTCGGTTTCCCATTCCCGAAACTTTTCCGGTCCGTTTTGCGGCACCAGCATGAACTGCATCAGTCCGCGAGCACCTTTGGCGGCGAAACCATCGATGTACATCATTTTCTTCCGCTTCAAATGCCACCACGGCGGCGCATCCATGTCGTGATGCACCATGCGGGGAATGGCACGGTTCTTATGCAGCGACAGATCCGCATCGCGGTACGCCATCAGCACAACACCAAACATCACCGCATTGGTCGTTCCATTCGTAGAGCCCAGCGGCACCACCACGCTCCCCAGGTCCATCCGCGTAAATGGCTTCTGCAAGTCTGCCTTGGCCAAACGCGTCTCTTCCGTGAGTGTTTGCAGCGCGAAGCGCGAATTCGGCGCTCCCGGCCAGGTCTTCATGCCGCCCTGGCCATCGGGCACCGCGCCGCCATGGCACGCCAAACAATTCATCGTCCAGTTTCCAGCCGCATCGACCACATACTGCAGCGGTTTACCCGCTTCGTCAGGGCGAGGCGTCAACCCATAACGGTCCCAAGCGATTTTTCGCCGCTGCTCCAGTGTCACCCAAGACGCTTGTGCGCGGATCGCCTCGGGCCAGTGCTTTGCCGCAGCCTCGAATGTCTCCTGATCGAAATCGGGCGGAAGATACGGCTTATCAACCAAGAACGAATAGCCGCGTTCAGCAGGGGTTGGCAGCGCCTTCGAGTCGGCCGCCAACAACACGCCCCCGGTCAACAAGCAAAACACGAAAGTGAGGATGATCCGCGACATGCACAACTCAGCGGCGCGTGGTAATCATAAGCTGACCGCGAAATCAGCACCAAGTTAACCGGCAAATTCGCAACTAGCTTGCCGGCGCGGGCTGACTGCCCGCCGGCGAAGGCGAATGAGCTTTCTTCGACGGGATAAAGCCCAGGAAGAAGCAAACCAACATCAATGACCAGAAGGTAATGAACTCAGGGCGACGCCAGGTGTGGAAATCCAGCAAGTGCGGCACATGCTTGATTCCTTCGACATGTTGCTCTTCCGCCAACCCCAACGGCCAGTGATTCTTCAACCAATCTTCATAGCCATGTACCCAGGCCACACGTTGCGTTTCAAAGGCGGGAGTCACGCTCCAATCGGAGTTCAAACCCCAATCGAGCAGCAGCTTGAGGCCGATGACAATGACCAGCAGATAAGCCGAAATTTCAAACCGCGGAAATCGCTCGAGCAAATAAATGAACCACCGCGCCGCGACGCGCATCAGCATCAACCCGATCACGCCGCCGAAGATCACGACCCACAACTTCGGATGCAGCGCCCCAGCCGGATGCCCAGGCGGCGGACTCCCCACCATGGCAATCGCTGCCAGAATCGAATCGACGGCAAACGCGATATCCGTCAACTCGATCATCATGACCGTCGGCCAGAAGCTCGCTAAGCCCAGCTTCTTCCGCGTCTCCGGCGTCATATACACCGGCACACGTTCCCGAATCTCCAACTCTTCTTGCGCCGAAGTAAGCGAGGCCTGTGTATCTTCCTCGACCAAAATCGGATGCCCATGCTCATCCAGCTTGATTTCCTCTTTCCCTTCTTCCTTCGATTCAAAGAACAGATGCCGCACCGAGATATAGACCAGGTACGCCCCGCCGAGGAATTTGGCAAACGTCCAGCGCAGCAGCAAGCTCGCCAGCAGCACGGCAAAAAAACGAAACACAAACGCCCCCGCCAGGCCGTACCAGAGCGCCTTCGCCTGCTCATTTTTCGGCAAGCGTTTGGCTAGCAGACCAAGCACGAGCGCATTGTCGATCGATAACATCCCCTCCAGCAGCACGAGCAGCGCCAAGACTGCCATGTCTGACCACGCGAAGTCCTGGCCAGCAATCGTCATTGCAAAGAGTATGGGCATCATCAGAAAACAACTGCAAAAGCGACGGAAAGCAAGGGAAAGGAAATCATAGCCGCGTTATGGCTCGTAGCCCAGGTTGGGCGACAGCCAGCGCTCCATTTCCGCCACGGGCATATGCTTGCGGCGGGAATAGTCTTCGACTTGTTCGCGCGTGATGCGGTCGAGGGCGAAATAACGCGCCTCGGGATGAGCGAAATACAAACCACACACGCTCGCCGCGGGCCACATGGCATACGATTCGGTCAGTTTGAGTCCAGTGTTCTTTTCGGCGTCGAGCAGCTTGAACAGAGTCACCTTCTCCGTGTGGTCCGGCTGCGAAGGATAACCAGGAGCCGGGCGGATGCCGCGATACTCTTCGTTGATCAATTCCTCGCTGCTGAACTTCTCGCTTTGACCGTAGTTCCAGTCGCGCCGCGCTTTCTCATGCAGCAACTCGGCAAATGCTTCCGCGAGGCGATCGGCCAGAGCCTTCACAAGAATGGAATTGTCGATCTCATGCCGGGCATCGAAGTGGGCCACCAGTTCATCACAGCCCTGGCCCGTGGTGACAGCGAATGCACCGACGTAATCTTGCCGACCGCTATCGACCGGAGCAATGTAATCGGCCAACGCCCGAAAATCCTTTTGCCCTTGCCGTTCCCACTGCTGCCGCAATGTGTGCAAGCGGATTTGCTCCGCGCTCCCCGCTCCGCACTCCGCGCTGAGAACAATATCATCACCTTCGCTGTTCGCCGGCCAGAAACCATACGCCGCATTGGCGGTAAGCAGCCGCTCGTCGATGATCCGGCGGAGCATGACTTGGGCTTCGTCGAAGAGTTCGCGCGCTATAGGGCCGACCGTCGGATCGTCGAAGATCCGCGGATATTTCCCCTTCATCTCGTATGTCAGAAAAAACGGAGACCAGTCGATGTAGCGAGCAATTTCGGCTAGCGGATAATCGCGGAGAACTTGTACGCCAGTAAACGACGGTGTCGGAATCTCAACCTTGCCCCAATCCGTCTGAAAACGCCGCTCGCGGGCCAGCGATATCGGCGCGAGCTTGACGTCACGCCGCTGGTACGACTCGGAAAGCTGCCGCTGTAACTCGCGGTTCTCCTTGATCAAGTCGCCGCGGCGGGTGTCGCTCATCAGCCGATCGACAACGCCCACACAGCGGGAGGCATCGAGCACATGCACCGTCGGCTGCTCATAATGCGGCGCGATTCGGACGGCCGTATGCTTGGCGCTCGTGGTTGCTCCACCGATGAGCAGCGGCAGGCTCATTCGTCGCCGCTGCATTTCCTTCGCCACATGAACCATCTCATCGAGGCTAGGCGTGATGAGTCCCGACAGGCCGACGATATTGACGCCTTGCTCCAAAGCCGTTTCCAGAATCTTCTCGGTCGAGACCATCACCCCCAAGTCAATCACTTCGTAATTGTTGCAGCCCAAGACCACACCCACGATGTTCTTGCCGATGTCATGCACGTCACCTTTCACGGTCGCGAGAAGGATCTTGCCGCGGTTTTGTTGCTCGGCCTCGCCAGCCAGCGCTTTTTCGGCCTCCATAAAGGGCAACAAATAGCCCACCGCCTTCTTCATCACGCGGGCGGACTTCACGACCTGCGGAAGGAACATCTTTCCCGCGCCGAACAGATCCCCCACGACCTGCATGCCGGCCATGAGGGGCCCTTCGATGATCGACAGGCAACGCGGGTAGTGCTGCCGGGCCTCTTCAACATCAGTCTCGACGAACCGATCGATGCCCTTAACGAGAGCATGCTTCAGCCGCTCTTGCACCGGCGCATCACGCCACGACATATCCTCGGTGGCGGCGGCCTTCCCCTTGCCTTTGACCTGTTCGGCAAGTTTGATCAGCCGATCGGTCGCGTCGGGGCGGCGGTTGAGCAACGCATCTTCCACGTGCTCTAGCAATTCGCGAGGAATCTCCTCATATACGGCGAGTTGACCGGCATTCACGATGCCCATGTCCATGCCGGCTTTGATGGCATGATACAGAAACGCCGCGTGCATCGCCTCGCGAACTATGTCGTTGCCGCGAAACGAAAAACTGATATTGCTCACGCCGCCGCTGATTTTGCAGCCCGCACACACGCGTTTGATTTCGCGCGTGGCCTCAATGAAGTTGAGGGCGTAGTTGTTGTGTTCCTCGATGCCGGTGGCGACCGTCAGGATGTTGGGGTCGAAAATGATGTCTTCCGGCGGAAAGCCCACGCGCTTGGTGAGTAGCTGGAAAGCTCGCTGACAAATGCGAACCTTATCGGCAACTTCCACGGCCTGGCCCTGCTCGTCGAAAGCCATGACGACAACGGCCGCACCGTAGCGGCGCACCAGAGTCGCCCGCCGCAGAAATTCTTCCTCACCATCTTTGAGGCTGATCGAGTTGACAATTCCCTTACCTTGCACGCATTTCAGCCCGGCCTCGATGACCGACCATTTCGAGCTGTCGATCATGGTCGGAACTTTTGAGACCTCGGCGTCCCCCGCGATCAGACGCAGGAATTTTGCCATCGCCGCTTCGCCATCGAGCAGCGCGTCATCCATGTTGACGTCGATGACCGACGCGCCGCCGGCCACTTGTTGACGAGCAACCTCGACGGCTTCTTCAAACTTGCCATCACGAATGAGCCGGGCAAACGCTTTGCTGCCGGTTACGTTCGTTCGCTCCCCCACCATGATGAAGTTGCTGTCAGGACGCTGCGTAAAGGGGAGCGTGCCCGACAGCCGGAGCCACTGCGGCAACTCCGGAGGACGGTGGGGCTTGTTTCGCTTTACACGCTCGGCGATGGCGGCGATGTGATCGGGCGTGGTACCGCAGCAACCACCGATGACATTGAGCCAGCCGTTGTCGGCCCATTCGCCGAGCATCTCCGCCATCGCCGCGGGCCCGAGGTCGTAATGACCCATTTCATTGGGCAGGCCGGCGTTGGGATAGCAACTGATCGGGACGCTGGCGACACGCGAAAGCTCTTCGATGTGTGGCCGCATCAACTCCGGGCCGAGGGCGCAATTCATACCAACGGCCAGCAGGGGAACGTGCGAAATGGCATCCCAGTAGGCTTCGACCGATTGGCCGCTGACGAAGGTTACGCCACCCTTATCGAACGTGCCCGAAGCAATAACCGGCAACCGGCGACCGGTGCTCTCGAAGTATTTCTCGATGGCGAAGAGGCAGGCCTTGAGATTGAGCGTGTCGATTACCGTCTCGACGAGAATTAGATCAACGCCCCCTTCGATCAGGGCCGCGACCTGCTCGTAATAAGAATCGACCATCTCGTCGAACGAGACGCCGCGCCAGGCGGGGTCTTCGACACGGGTCGAAATGGCCATTTGCTTGGCCGTGGGGCCGATCGAACCGGCGACAAACCGAGGTTTGCCGGGTGTGCGTTCGTTGAATTCGTCCGCGGCCCGGCGGGCACAAGCCGTGGCGGCCAGGTTGATCTCGCGGACCAGCTCACGTGGGAGATGGAACTCGTCCATCCCCACAAAGCTGGCACCGAACGTATTGGTCTCGATGATGTCGGCCCCGGCAGCCAGATATTGCCGGTGAATCTGTGTGATGTCCGCTGGGCGACTGATGCACAAAATATCGCTAAATCGCCCTAAGTCCTTATGGTGCTTAGTGAAGCGCTCACCGCGATAATCGGCCTCCGTCAGGTCCAGGGCCTGAATCATCGTGCCCATCGCCCCATCGAGCACGAGAATGCGTTCAGCCAGCAGCGATTGAAGCTGGTCGTAGGCGGCGGTTCGGACGGGATTAGGCATGAAAGCTTTTGACAACAATAGATAGCGCTTCGGTTCACTATCGTGGAGGACCGGATTTGTCGCAATATACTCACCAGGGCTGCGATTGCCGTCAAAACCAGCCATCTGGGCCAATTCGTGCTGGCAAGAGCCCGCCAGCAGGCTGGGTGAATACGCAGTGACAGCTAAAACCATTGTCTCTTGCCCGCAAAGTTTGCCCAGTCTTCAAGATCGTTAGAAACGGAACCGATAAAGGATCAGCGGCTGTGGCCGCCGTGACCAATGCGCGCCTGCGCCAGGTCGAACTTGCTGGGAAAGGATGCCCGCCATGTACACAGTTTCGGATGGTCGCTCTCGCGGGACTTCCTCCGGCCAAACGGCTCGTGATCTGCCCATTCTATTTCATCTGGTGGATGTCAGCCGGCCCCGGGCCAAACCCGATGTGAGCGCCAACAATCCGCCCACCAACATTCCGGTCGAGGCTAACCCTTCGCAGCCCATCATTGAGCCTGAATGGAGTCTTCCTCCGGTTGAAGCTCCAGCAATCAGACTCCCGCCAGTCTTTATTCCCGAGCCGGTGCCACTACAAAGTGTGCCAACTGTTGAAACCGAAGCCGCGCTGACGATCGAAGCCACCACGCCGCCGACCATTGAATTTCCGGCCGTTGAGTCCATAGCCGCTGAATCTGCGGATGTTGCGGTAGTAGCACCTGAAATAACCGCGACAGAAACCGCCGCCCCGGTTGAAAGCCAGGCGGTGAATCTGCGCAAGCAACGCCGCAAGCCGGCGAGCGAAGATTGGTTCACGTCGCACGGCAAGTACATCGCGCTGGCGTTTGTGGTGGCCCTGATCGCCACGGTCTATTTCGCCAAAGTCAAACGCGAACGAACTTCCGTCGCCAAGGCGGAGCCCGTCTCGCAGCCGTTGACGATCGAGTTGCCGGGCAGCACCGCACAAACGGAACAGCAGAACCTGTTTCCTCCTTCGACAGGCACACCTTCCGCAAATGCCGTCGTGGCAAACCCACAGACGCCAGCGGCCAATGAACCCAAGGTTGATTTGCTCGCCCCGCAGCTCGTATCTGAATCGTCGGGCGATAAGAAAAAAGACAATCTGTTTGAGTTTGCCGCGTCGCCAAAAAGCTCGGACGACCGCGTGGCAACCCGCACCGATGATCCGGCCAAGGTCACTGGTCAATCGCCAAGTACGATTGTGCAGAATAGTTTCGTGCCGGTGACCTATCCGATTACATCACCAGCGGCTTCGGGCTATCCGGTTACTTCACCCACTCCGCCGGCCTATCCCACGACGGCGGCGTCCATGATTCCATCGAACGCGCCGGTTGCTCCGCCGCCGCTGCCGTCGGCATACCAAGCCTCTGGATACCAGCCAGTACAAGCAGCGCCCGTTGACTCTCGCAGTCAATTTCCCGTCGCGACGCAACCTGCCACCACACAAAACCAGTATTGGACGCCGAACGGTGCTGCACCGTCGCCGTCCTATCCGTCTTACGACAACACAGCACGCGGACCACGCAATGAGCGCACTGGATCAGGCACTTACTAAGGCCTACGCAAAAAACCGCGCGCCGGTAACGGCCAGCCCCGTGGCAATGCCGGCTAAAGACAGCCGGCAAGCCCCGCAGGCACCGCGCGCCTCCGTCGTCAATGCCGTCGAACGCATCTATCACGATGGCTCGCTGTACCGCGTGGAATCACACGGAGCGGGCAAGCGGGCCGCTGGTGGACCGCCGCCAGCGCATCTGACGACATTGCCCCCCACTTCTCCGCGCCGGTCGGTTCGGCGCTCGCTGTTGCGCATGTTGGCCGCCCAACCAACCGCCATCCCGGCTGAACCGCAAGAATCGCCCCCGCGCGTCGCGCGGAAAGTCATCATTCGGCACATCTCTCATTCCGCCGCTCCGCCGCCGCTGGGCCTTCTGCGATCTGCCGCGCCAATTCCGCCTGCCCTGTTCATTCCGCCTGCCCCGCCAATGCCGCGCCCGCCACAGGTAGAGTTGCCGCCGGAAGTTTTTACAGAAGAGCCGGCTCCGAAAAATTCCCCGCCAGCAAAGCCCGAACATGCTCCGCTAAATCTCGATTCCGCGTCCGTTGGTCCAATCGATGTCTGCGGCGATTGGAATTACGAAGGGGCGCTAGCGCCTCAGGTACTGATTGCCAATACCGACAAATCGGAAACGCCCTGGGCGGTTGTTTCTGTCGAGTTGGATGCGATGACGGCCATTGAGACTGCTGCTCGCGAGTCTGCCGAACAGGCGGCTCGCTTGTTGGCCAACGCAGCCGTTGCTTCTTTCGCGGCGAAGTCTCTCGAAGACCACGAAGAGCCCCGGCCACGGTTTCGCTTGGACAGCGCTCACGCCTCGAGCGTTCCGACGTCGCATGCGAAGTTTCCAGTATCTGCCACGGACGAATCGGAACTGCTCGAGATCGTGCCGCTGGAATCAACGAGCGAAGCCATCGAGGAATTACAGCTCACGCTCGACGAAGCGGCGACGATTGAAAGTGAACTACCGGAATTGACCTTTGCCGAGGCCGCGCCGGAAGCACTGGCCAGCGACCTGAAACCTGCCGAGGCCCCAGTAGCGCAAACTGTCGAGGGAACTTCGCCTGCTGCCGAATCCATCGCCGACGTGAAACCCGCTTCGCCGCTGTGGGAAGTCGATCAATTTCACTGGCCGCGAACCTGCGAAAAGCTATTTGCCGACGATCAGGGCTATTTGGCCCGTGCGGGAGACAAACTGTTGGCAGCCGTGCAGGATGGTCTGCGTGTGTTAGCCATTACCGGCACCCGCCGCGGCGAGGGACGGACGACGCTGGCCCTGTGCCTGGCCCGGGCCGCGGCTCGCGCTGGCGTGCAAGTGGCCGTCATGGACGCCGATTTTGCCCGGCCCCAGTTGGCCAGCAAAATTGCTCTGGATGTCGCTTATGGCTGGCAAGATGCGGCTCTGGGCAAGATTCCGCTCAGCGAAGCGGCTATCAAATCACTGCAAGACCGCGTGACGGTGCTCCCGCTCGAATCGGCCGCGGTCACCCGTGGCTTGTCGCTGGCCGATCCGCGCGTGACGGCCACGATTCGCGCGGCCGCGGCGACGTTTGAATTATTGATTTTGGACATGGGACCGACGAGCACGAGCGAACAATTGACGTTTCCGCCGGGCGAGGCGTGCCCGTTCGATGCCGCGATTGTTGTCCGCGATTTGCGATTTGCCACCGCCACCGAGAGCCAGTCCGTGGGCGAGGCGTTGCAGGATACCGGAGTTGAAGCGGTCGGCATCGCGGAAAACTTTGTCATTGAGGATGAAATCCCCGCCACCTCGGTGTAGATGAAACAGCCGGTGTAAGTGGAATAACTGATGTACCAAGCATATTGGCAACTCGATAGCCGTCCGTTCGAGCAAACGAGCGACGAGCGATTTTTCTTCTCCGCGCAGTCGCAGCGCGGCGCGATCTTGAAGCTGCGCTATGTGCTGGAAAATCGCCGCGGCGCGGCGGTCGTCGCGGGCGAATCGGGCCTCGGCAAGACACTGCTGGTTCAGAAATTACTAAGCGAGCTGGACAAGACGCTCACGCCGCGCGTGCATCTCGTCTTCCCGCAGATGCCGGCGAACCAGTTGCTCACTTATTTGGCCGACCAACTTACGGGACAATACTCGCCGCTTACCGAAAACGTGGATCAAAGCGTCCGCCGCATCGAAAAACGCCTGCGCACGAATGCCGAAGCCGGTCAACACGCGATCATCGCCATTGACGAGGCCCATCTGCTGGCCAATCAGCAGTCGCTGGAAGCAATTCGCCTACTGATGAACTTCGAGCAGGATGGCCAGCCGCTGGCCACTTTTTTGCTGGCCGGTCAAACCGGTTTGGTCCTCTCGGTGCAGCGCCTTTCGGCGCTGGATGAGCGAATCGCGGTCACCTGCGTGCTCAATCGGCTGTCTGCTTCCGAAACAGGCCTGTACATCCAGCATCGCCTCACTACGGCCGGCGCGAAGCGGACGATTTTCGAAAGCTCGGCCATCGATGCGATCTACCAATTGACCAACGGCATTCCGCGGCGGATCAACCGCTTGTGTGACCTGGCTCTCTTGGTCGGCTACGGCGAAGAATTGCGAACGCTCACCGCCGAGCACATCGAATCGATTCATCAAGAGTTGATCGGCGCTGCCGCCGCGGCTTAATGTATTAGGCACACTCCGTGTGCCGTCGTCATTATCAAAGCCCGTCGCGTTATAGTAGCAGCATGTCTTTGCGCGCTGCCGTAACGAAATCCTTGACCGATTGGCTACTGCTAACCGTCATTGGCATCTCTTTGGTTGGCTTGGCGCTCCGCATTGCCCCGCTCAGCGAAAGCCTCTGGCTCGACGAGCTACACACGGCTTGGTGCGCGATTGGGCCACTCGACGAAGTCGCGCCGCGGGCAGCGCTGGGCAACCAATCGCCTCTTTTCTATTGGCTAGAGTGGCTACTCATCGGAGTACTCGGCGAAAGCGAACTCACCCTGCGCTTGCCGAGTCTCATCGCCGGATCGCTCTTGCCACTGGCGGTTTTTCTGCTGGCGAGACGTTGGAAAGCGGATGTGGCCGGAGTGGTGGCAGCCGCACTCATCGCGGTCGATCCTTGGTCGATCTTTTACGCGACCGAAGCCCGCCCGTATGCCACCCAGCAATTGCTCGCGGTGATTCACGTAGCACTGACGGCTGAACTCGTTGTGAAACCTATGCTGACCATGCGTTTATCCTGGGTGGGCGTGGCCGCGCTCCTGTTTCATTGGCACTACACGGCAGCTTTGTTCATTGTGGCCGAAGTCCTATTTCTGATCGCCGCCTGTATTGCCTCGCGAACTGAAATGGCCTACCGCTGGCCCAAGCTGCTTGGCGATCTGGCGCTGCTCGCGGTGCTCTGTTTGCCGGCTCTCTTCAATGTTTGGCACATCTACGCCCATCGCGAAAACTGGGCAGCATTCATTGAGCAAAACCCGCTTTCGGACGCCCTCGCCTGGACCGCACTGCCGGGTTGGTCGTGGTGGCTGCTAATCCCCGTTGCGGTAATTGGATGGACCGTCAGCCGGCGTCTGCAAGTAACGACAATCTCGTCCCGGTCGTTGTGGCTTACAGGTTTGTGGATGTCGGTTCCGCTCATTTTGGCCTGGCTCGCGACAACCACCGATGTCGCCCGGCTCTTCTTTCCTCGCTACGTCGTCGCGGCCCTGCCGGCGGCGGCACTGTTCGCGGGACTCTGTATTCAGTTGATTCCCTGGCGGTGGGCCCGGTTGTCTCTGGGGCTAGTAACCTTTGGCATCGCAATTTGGGCGAACGACATCGCCGGACAGATACGACAAGACGGCCGCATCGCGACGAATCGCAACGAAGACTGGCGCGGATGTATTGCGTGGCTGAACGAACGAATTGAGACAGACGGACTCCCTGTGTTCGTCTATAGCGGCTACATCGAAGCGGATGAACTTGCTCAACCGCACGACGAACTGCTCGACGAATACTGCCTCTCGCCCGTTAACTCACTCTACCTGCTCGATGTCGCCCCCTCCGACATGTTTCCGCTCCCCATGCACGAGCCTGGGCGTTTGCCTCAACCCGGCGAGATGCTTTCGGTACATCGCGCCGGGGCGTGGATCATCGTGCGGGGAAAACAAAACCAGGGGCGAAATGTCGCCGATCAGATTTGCCAGACCTTGCAAAATTCAGCCGCGAACTCGCAATGGAAAACCGACTCCATGCACTCATTCGGCAAAGTGCAGGCAATCCTAATCCGCGCTACGGCGAAGTAACTCGAGTTTACTTCGGCTTGTTCAGCGATGCCGCGACCTTCCGCGGCACATCAATCGGCACAAATCGTTTTGCTGAATATAAGTAGTCCTCGCCGCTCTCATCGACAATGCGCAGGTCACCGTCCTTGAAGGCGTCTCGGTCGGGCAATACGCGATAAATCTTGTTTTGCTCTAAGGATGCCGCGTAGTTCGAGTTATCAATGCACACGGCAAAGCGAGGCGGCGCGGAAGCCTTAGTCGATGTACCTTTTCCGTTTGATTTCTTTTTTGCCGATGCCGTGTGCTTCATACCAATGCAACTCCGCTCGTCGAGTGTCACCGTTGGCTAATCGAATTAGGGCCAGCCCTTTGAGCTTACGCCATCGACCCTTGCCATATTCGCGTTCCAGTCGTTCCAGTTCACG
>JANNTN010000220.1:0-20211 GCA_031394445.1 Anatilimnocola sp. | reverse complement strand
CCCTCAGCCCACTTCCTCCCTCCCCCCGCGACTTCGAAATCCACCGCCTCGCCCTCGTCGAGTTCCTCTCCACTCGCCGCATCGCCGAGCAATTCAAAATCTCTCAAACCCGCGTCCGCCAAATCATCGGCCACGTCGCCGAATGGATGACCGAAATGCTCCCCCTCAAGGCCGAGCAAGACATCGAAAAAGAAAAACGCTACGCCATCCACCTCGCGGCTGCTCAACTCCAAAACCAGATCGAGACGCTTCAAAACTATTGGGACGGCTCCGGCGACCCCAAATACCAACGCCAACAAACCCGCGCCATCGTCGCCCTCGCCCGCCTCGGCGTCTCCTCCCACCACCTCGACTCCCTCGCCGCCAAAGTAGTCCCCCCAAATGTAGTCCCCTCGGGCCCCGAGGGACACGAATCTGAAACGAGCTTCCACTCCGTCGCCCCTTCTCTTGCTTCCCCACTCCGCGCTCCGCACTCCGAGTTCCGCGCTTCCTCCCCTCCCCCATCCGAGGACTGCTCACCTCACTCCCCTCAAGCCTCAAGCCTCGAGCCTCAAACCTCCCTCGACCCCGACGCAACTCCCTTTCCAGATCAAGACTTATTGCTCACCCCCCAAGCTGCAAAAGACACGCTTGCCGGCCTCGACATCATGGAAAAACGCCTGCTCAACATGATCGACTACGCCTACAACGACAAACCGCGCCAGGACCAATTTCGCGAAACCCTCGCCAACATCCGCCGCTCCCGCGCCAACTACATCCTCCAACTCTCCCCCAACTCCCCAGTCCTTGCCTCACCTCGCCCGGAGGGCGCACGCATGTTGCCAGGGACTTCAGTCCCTGGTTAACGAGACCAATAAATTTTTCGAATCTCCGCCGCCTGGAGGGCGGACGAACCCATAAAACCTTGACAAATCTCCCACCACAAGATATTTAGATGCTCATCTAAATATCCGCCGCCCACCGGCGAATAACACTCCATGAACAACTCCGTCTTCAAAGCCTTAGCCGACCCGACGCGGAGGGAAATCCTGCGTTTACTGGCGAAGGGGGAGATGTCGGCTGGCGTGCTGGCGGAGAAATTCGATATGACCAAGCCGACCGTTTCGCATCATTTTGCGGTGCTGAAAGAGGCCGATTTGATCGTCAGCCGACGTGAAAAGCAGCAGATTATTTATTCGCTGAACACGACCGTCGCCCAAGACGTGCTGACCTGGTTGTGGGATCTATTTGGACCAGAAAACAAGACTTCGACGTCAACGAAAAAGGATAAAGGATGATGGTTGGCCTGATGCCAACCTCAAGCCTCAAGTCTCAGGACTTCCATCATGACACGCATTTATTTCATTCTTTGTCTGGCTGTAACTGTGGGGGCGGTCATTCTCTCGGCTGTTGTTTTTCCGAATCTGCCGCCGAAGGTGCCGATTCACTGGAACATTCATGGCCAGGTTGACGGTTACGGCACGTCAGGATTTGCGACGACGCTGATGCCCTGCATTATCATCGCCCTTATGCTGCTGTTCGCCGTCCTGCCGTGGCTGTCGCCGAAACAGTTCGAGATCAATGACTTTCGAGAAACCTATTGGTTCCTGACGTTCGTCATCCTGTCGTTGATGGCCTACATTCACGGCGTCACGCTCTGGGCAGCGCTCGGCCATAAAATTGATGTGCTGCGGGCGATTCTCGCCGGATTGTTAATGATGTTTGGGCTGATGGGCAACGTGCTGGGCAAAGTGCGCCGCAATTTTTGGGTCGGTATTCGCACGCCGTGGACACTGGCCAACGACCGCGTTTGGAACGACACGCACCGCCTCGCCGCTCGGCTGTTCGTCGGCGTCGGCCTCCTCGGCGTGCCACTGCTCCTTCTGCCCGTACCCGTCGAACTCCTCTTCATCATCGTCATCACGACGATACTAGCCGCCGCCATCATCCCCGCCGGCTACTCCGCCGTGCATTACAAAAAACTGCAAGCCCAAGGCCAGCTTTAGAAATCAAGCTTTACTAGCGGCGCGACATCAACGGATTTCAACGCAAAGACCGCAAAGGCGCGGGATGAACAGCAGAATGACTCGACGCCACTCAATCACCGTTCAATTCGCGATGACGGCCATTTTTGCCGCCATCAGCACAATTTGCAGCGCCGCCGATTGGCCGCAGTGGCGGGGGCCGGAGGGCACAGGCGTTAGCACCGAAAAGCAGCCGCCGATTGTGTGGCACGAAGGTCGGAGCGTCGTGTGGAAAGCGGCGATGCCGGGACCGGCGGCGAGCACACCGGCGATTTGGGGCGACGCGGTGTTTGTCACGGTCCACACCGCCGACGACAAGCTGCTGCTGTTGCGACTGAGCAAGAAAAACGGCGAGATCATCTGGACGCAGGAAGTCGGCAGCGGCACAAAAGAACGTGAGGGGCCGCGGCGACAGCCGACGAAGATTCATAAGTTTTACAGCCCGGCGGGGCCATCGCCCGTGACGAATGGCCAGGTCGTCGTCGCCCATTTCGGAAACGGTGACCTCGCGGCTTACGACTTCGACGGAAAACGATTGTGGAAACGCAACCTGCAAGATGATTACGGGATCTACACGAGTTGGTACGGCCACGCGAATAGCCCGGTCATTGCCGGCAGCCTCCTGATTTCCGTCTGCATGCAAGATTCGCTCGCCGACTTGCGCGAAACACCCATCGAGAGCTATCTCGTCGCACACGATTTGCAAACCGGTGACATTCGCTGGCGAGTGACGCGGATGACGAAGGCCGAGAAGGAGGAATGCGATTCCTACACCACCCCCCTGCCCTGCCGGCTGAGCGGCATCGAGCAATTGATCGTCATGGGCGGCAATCAGCTAGATGCCTACGATCCCGCCACCGGCCGCCAACTGTGGGTCTTGCAGGGACAAACCGGCGGCCGCACCGTAACGAGTCCCACGCTCGCCAAAGACACGATCTTCGCCACCCGCGGCCTCCGCGGAGCGATGTTTGCCTTAGACTTAAAAACACAATCGCCAAAGCCGTCGAAAACTCGCGCCGAATCGCCACCTGCGCCTCGCGAGTTTACCTTCCGCGACATCACCTGGACCTACAACGAAGGCTCACCCGATTCGTGCTCACCCGTCGCCTGGAATGAATTACTTTTCACGATCACGGACGATGGAATCGCCCGCTGCTTCGATCTGGCTACCGGCAACATCAAGTGGAAAGAGCGACTCAAAGGCCAATACAAAGCCTCCCTCATCGCCGCCGACGGCCGCATTTATTTTTTGAACACCGACGGACTCACCACCGTCATTTCCGCCTCCCCCCGGTTCGACAAATTGGTCGAAAACCAGCTCGACGACACCACCCTCGCCTCCCCCGCCCTCAGCGACGGTAAATTGTTCATCCGAGGCTACAAAACCCTGTATTGCGTCGGAAGATAGGCAATTTCTGGCCCGCGAGGGGACGGTAGTTCACCATACTTATTTGGATTGGACGATGATTTTAGTCCCATTTGCAAATTTGGCGGTTTTAGGCGATATTTGAGCGTCGGAAATTGTCCACAACCCTAACAAAGCCCCAACATTAGCTGGGCCAAGGTGATTTATTCTTAAGCCGGACAGGAACAGACCAGTTGCAGAGAGGATTACGACTAGGATCAATGAGCAGATTCGCATTTCGCCGGTGCGCGTCATTGGCCCTGGAGGCGAGCAACTCGGAATTCTGCCCGTCGATCAGGCGATCATGAAGGCCCGCGAATCGGACCTCGACCTGGTAGAGGTTGCGCCCAACGAGCGCCCGAGCGTTTGCCGAATCATGGATTTTGGCAAATACAAGTACGAGAAAAAGAAGAAGGCGCATCAGCCGACGCATCAGACGAAGACGAAGGAAATTCGCTTGCGTCCGAAAACCGGCGATCACGATATCGAGTTCAAGATCAAGCAGGCCAAGGGCTTTTTAGAGCACAAGGACAAGGTTGTTGTCTCCGTAGTCTTCCGCGGCCGCGAGCTGGCCCACATCGACGAAGGCAAGAAGGTCATGGACCGCGTCATCCAGGTGCTGTTGGAAGTCGCTAAGCTGGAATCGCCCCCCATGAACCAAGGGAAGCGGATGATTTGCACATTGATGCCGAAATAAGTGCCTGTGTGGCGACCCTGTAGGGAACGCCCTCTGTGGCGTTCCGCGAATGCCGGATGTTTGACTATTGCGAGATAGCCGCCTGCCGGAGATACGGCACGGTTTGGCGGTGGTCGCCGCAGACGTAGAAGCTTTGGCCGCCATCGGCGACGGTGCGGACGAGGATTGTCTTCCAGGGGCGGTAGTAATACTGCGGGTTGGATTTCGGCGCTTCCGCCTGCCACTCGCCGCTGATCGGAATCAGATCGAACGCGGCTGTCGTGAAATTAGCGATGCGGCGGCCCTCCTGATGGGCCACATTGCGAGCCATCGACAGAGCCTTGAGATAAACTTCCGGGCCCATCACCGCCGAGCCCATGCACAGGAACACGCCCCCTTCGAGCCGATCGACTGTATGGCACACAGCGAGAAAATCGCGGTAGCTGGCCGTTCCGAACGCAGCCGGATCGAAATTCGGATGCTCGTGCAGGATGTCGTAGCCGATGCCGATGTGCGCCGTGACCGGCACATTCAGCCGCACGCCGGCAGCGAGCACACTGAGCGACTTATGCGGGTAATCACTATCGAGAATGTGGCGACCGATCGATTCCGCGAGGCCCAACCCAGCGGCCGCACCCTCGCGAACGATGTCGTTGATTTCGCCCGTTTCCTGCCACAAGCCGAATTCACCGGTGCGGATGTAGCGGGCCACGCTTTCACACGTCGCCCCAACACGAGCCAATTCATAGTCATGAATCGGCCCCGCGCCGTTCATGCCAATATGTGTAATCAGCCCGCGTTCCATGAGGTCGATGAGCTGCCGCGCCACGCTGGCCCTAATCACATGGCCACCCATCAACACCAAGATCGCCGCGTCCCGTTCGCGAGCCGCCGCCATTCGCCGGCCGATTTCGCCAATATCGGCCATCGCTCGCGCATCCAACTGCGGCGGCAACTCGTTGAGCCCAAGCTGCTGTTCAATCGACAGATCGTGCTTCCGCTCGTTGAGCGGTTTAATGAGGAGCTTGGAGCGGTCGAAAGTGGGAAGAGGCACGGGAGCTAGAGGTCAGAGGTCAGAAGTCGGAGAACAGAATCGAGATTCCGGTAGTCTGGAATGATGACATCCGCGCCAGCGCGGAGCAAATGTTCGCGTTTGAGGTTGTTAATGCTGCCGTCGCGGTTGACTTCGTCGGAAGCGACGCCAAGGGCGAGGCCGCCGATGGCTTTGATGGAGCGGATTTCGGCGGGGCCATCGCCGATGGCGACGATCTGGTCGCCGCGGAGGTCATGTTCGGCCATGAGTTGGCGGAGAACGCGCTCTTTGGAGAACTGCGGATCGTTGTTGACCGGCCCAAAAATTCGCTCGCCAAAATATTGGACGATTTTTAGGATTTCCGATTCGCGACGGACTTCAACAAGCTCGGTTCCCGAAGCAATGACGAGCAGCAGGCCATCAGCGGCGAGGCGCTCGACGAAGGGGCGAGAGCCGGGAACAAGAAAGTCATCGGGTGATTTGCTGCCAGATTTGATTTCGGCAATGCGGGCCTCGGTCCGCGAAATCAGCATGTCCATGTAGCGGTTGAAATACACCGAGGCGTCCGGGCGTGGCTGCCCACGCTTCTCGATTTCGTCCGCGAGGGCGTACATCTGCTGCATCGTCGGCTGGCCGGTCAGCCGGGTGACAAATTCTTCGACGAGCGCGGTCAATTTGGCAGTCGATTCTCCCGTTTTGGCCGCGGCGAGGGCCTCGACCATCATGGGGACCATCAATCCCTGCCAGTTGCCGCGAATCAGCGATAAGGTACCGTCGAAATCGAGCACCACACAGCGAAACGGCCCGCGAACGTAAGCCGGATTGACGATTTCTGGCGCGTCCTGCGCGGGTTTGGTCATGTTGAAATGGGCTGGTTTGGCTCAGGAAAGGTGAAACTTATCATAGCGGCCCTGCAGCGAATTCGGAGAGGACGTGGAATTGGCGATTGTTACCGCCTTGATTCCAACGGACAGTCAAGGCATTCTGGGAATTGGAACTTGAGACGATCGTATTCTCGCACCGAATTAGACCCCCAAAATGCTCGAACCTTCGATTCTGTGCGTGACGGTGGGCCGAGGGCGACATCGGCATTTGATCGCCGAGCACAAGCACCTGGCCGAACAGGGCTGCAAGCTGGTCGAGCTGCGGCTGGATTTCTTGGTTACGCCACCGAACCTCAAGCGACTGATCGTGGAGCGGCCATGCCCGGTGATCGTCACTTGTCGCCGCGAGAAAGATGGCGGGCGATGGGCCAAGAGCGAGGATGAGCGGCTGATGCTGCTGCGACAGGCGATTGTCGCTGGCGTGGAGTATGTCGATTTAGAGGAGGATATTGCGGCCAGCGTGCCGCGATTTGGCAAGACCAAGCGGATTATCAGCTATCACAATTTTCAGGAGACACCCGAAGACCTCAATCATTTGCACGCCCGGCTTTCGACCTTGAACGCGGATGTCGTGAAGATCGCGACGATGGCCCATAGCCCGCACGATAACCTGCGGCTGATGCGACTGATGCGGACGACGCGCGTCCCGACGGTGGCGTTTTGCATGGGCGAGTTTGGGCAAGTTTCGCGAATTTTGGCGGGCAAATTCGGCGCGCCGTTCACGTATTCCACGTTTCATGCCGAACGGACGATGGCACCCGGGCAATTGAGCTATCAGCAAATGAAGGAGACCTATCGGTACGAGAAGATCGACCACGCCACCGAGGTGTATGGCGTCATCGCCGATCCGGTCAGTCATAGCCTGAGCCCGCACATTCACAATGCGGCGTTTGATACGCTGGGCCTGAACAAGGTCTATGTTCCGATTCGCGTGCGACCTGAGGATTTGACGCAGTTCATGCACGACTGTCGGGAACTGGGAATTCGCGGTTTGAGCGTGACGATTCCACACAAAGAAGAAATCCTCAATCACAAAACGAAGTGCGATCCGGGAACGGCTGAAATCGGCGCGGCGAACACGCTGGTTTGGGATGGGGAAGACCGCATCGCCTACAACACGGACTATCGGGCCGTGCGGGCGGGCCTCGACGAAGTGTATGGAGAGGTGGAAGCGGATGCTCAAACGATGAGCGGCAAGGAAGCACTGGTGCTCGGCGCGGGAGGAGTGGCACGGGCAGTTGTCGTGGCGCTCATGCGGCGCGGAGCAAACATCACGATTGCTTCGCGAACCTTGGAACGAGCCGAAGCCCTCGCGCAGACTTGCAAGGGCAAGGTGGTTGGCTGGGGACAGCGTCACAATGTGAAGCGCGATATCTTGATCAACTGCACACCCATCGGAATGCACCCCAATCTGGATGAAACGCCGTTTGAACCGAAATACATCGATCCCGAAATGGTCGTGTTTGACACGGTTTATAACCCGGAGCAGACCTATCTGCTCAAATTGGCTCGCGAGGCGGGGTGCCGCGTGATTACGGGAGTGGATATGTTCATTGGTCAAGCGGCGCTGCAATTCAAGCTGTTCACTGAGAAGGACGCGCCGACGGGAGAGATGCGGAAGGTGTTTCGCAAGGCGATTAGTGCGGTGAAGTACTAAAGCGAAAAGGGAGTAGCGAGTAGAAGGTAGGGAGTAGGGGAAAAGAGCAGTCTGGGCATGAATATATTTTTGGTGGGGTATCGAGGGAGTGGGAAGACGACGGTGGCGGCAGCGCTGGCGGAGATGTTGAATTGTGAGTGGCGGGATGCGGATACGGAGTTGGAGCGAAGGCAGGGTAAGACGATCAAGGAAATTTTCGCGGACGAGGGAGAAACGGCCTTCCGGGACTACGAATCGGCCGTGTTGGCGGATTTGGTGAAGCAGAATCGGCAAGTGCTGGCTCTGGGAGGCGGTGTGGTATTGAGAGAAGAGAACCGTCAGTTGCTCAAATCGCACGGCAAAGTGGTGTGGTTGCAAGCACCGGCGGAGGTGCTGTGGGAGCGAATTCAAGGAGATACAACGACGGCGGCTAGGCGACCGAACTTGACAGCGCAAGGGGGTATCGCAGAGATTCGCACGTTACTGGCCGCACGCGAACCGATCTATGCGGCCGTGGCGGATGTGTCGATCGCCGCGAATCAACCGCCAGCTACCATCGCCCGCGAAATCATCGCAGAACTGAAACTATAGAACCGCGTGAACGCTTTTCTCGCCTTGCCGTTGACGGTTCGACTCGCGGCACTCGCGATTGTCGGGTTGGGCATCGGCTGCCTGGTCAACGCGGGGATTTACTCGCTGGCCTGGTTTTCGCGGCCGATCAGCCCGTGGCAACGGCGGCATCCGAAAGCTCCGCCCCGCGTCTGGTCCGACTTTTTGCCGGTGGTCGGTTGGCTGGGCCTAGCACGGGAATCAGAAATCCACGGCAGAGGGTTTTGGATTCGGCCGCTGCTGATTGAGATCGCGTGCGCAGCGGCATTTCCGGCGCTCTACTGGTGGGAAATCACGGGGCACCTTACGCCGAAGTTACTAAACGTCGCCCCCGCGGCGGCATTCGCGCTACAGCATCAGTTCGTGAGCCATGCCATTCTACTGGCGTTGATGCTCGTGGCAACGTTTATCGACTTCGATGAGAAAACCATTCCCGACGAGATAACGATCCCGGGGACGCTGTGCGGGCTGCTGTTGGCTGCGATTTGGCCCACCATGCATTTGCCTCAGGAACGGCCAATTGTTCTGCTACCGGACATGCCGCTACTCAGGGCGTACCAGCCGTTATTGCTGACTTCGACCAGTGACTGGCCAGATTGGCTCAATTCCGTTGGCGGATTGGCGGTTGGATTGGCGATTTTTACCGCGTGGTGCGTGGCCCTAATTCCCGCGCTGGCAACATTGCGGCGTGGCTGGTGGAACGGCGTGCGGTATTATTTCGCGAGTTTGGCTCGAGAGACGGCGTGGTGGAAGATGTTGCTATTGGCAGCCCTGGGCAGTGCGGCGATCACGCTGGTTTGGAAGCGAGACGGTGCCGCATGGCAGGGACTATTAAGCTCGCTCGTGGGCTTGGGCTTTGGCGGGGGAATCGTCTGGGCCGTGCGGCTTGCGGGACGCTGGGCACTGCGCAAAGAGGCGATGGGATTTGGCGACGTAACCCTGATGGCGATGATCGGAGCATTCCTCGGCTGGCAGGCGTGCCTGATGATTTTCTTCGGCGCACCGTTCGTCGCGCTATTGATCGCCGTAGCGCAAGCCGTGACCACAGGGCGGCGGGACATCCCGTATGGACCGTATTTGTGCGCGATGACCGTGGTGGTGATTCTGTGGTTGCCCTGGTTTTGGGGCCAATTTGGCGCACTGTTTTCGTTCGGCTGGCTGTTGCCGATGGTGTTAGCAGTGTGCGTCGTGTTGATGGCGGCGCTGCTGACGCTGTGGAGGCTGGTGGAAGGGATGTTTTTTGGCGGGAAGGGGTAGGCAGATGGCGGGCCGGCGCAGGCCATGATTGCTGTTCGCACGTAACAATGCCCGTAGATGATTACCGGGAGGCTTACGCCTCCCGCTCGCCATTTGTTCTGGCGAATTCGGCTGCCTACTTTGAGGCGCGGCTGGTGTCGTCTTCGGACCAGCTTTCGGCGGCGGCCACAAGACGATCGCGGCTGATGCCGGTTTGTCGAGCCTGGCTAGAAGCTGTCGGAACATAGTCATGGGCAATCAAATACGATTTCAAGCTTGCCGCGAGCCGCACGGCACAATCTTGCACGTCGTGGCGGCGACGATCACGACTCCTCTGGGGACGGACGGTAACGTGGATTATCGTGCGGATCAGCTTGTTGGCTTTTGAACTCGCATCTTTAGGACTGGACTCTTCAAACCGCATTTCCAGAACGAAGGGAACCGAGCGGTCAGCGACACGGCGAGCTTGCTGGTTGCGTTGGCCGTCGATCTTCAAAACCAAATAGTTCTCAGTAATGGCCTCGATACGGGCGTAATGATCGGTCACAAAGCCACGCATCTTGTCCACAACAAGATTGAACGGCACGCCTGACGCCAGAGTACGTTCGAGCACCATTTCGGTGGCGATGGGCCGGAACCAGGAGAACCAGCCGCGGCGTTTGGTGGCCGCTTCGCTGGCTTCCATGCCTGAACCAAGCTGCACGACCGTGTTGCGGCCGTTCGACTTAGCTTGGTAGAGCGCTCGATCGGAGCGGCGCAGCAACGTCTCGGGCGTATCGCCGCTTTGGATTTCGGTTACGCCGAAGCTGGCCGAAATGGATCGGCCTTCGAGAATTTGCATGGGAAATTCGGCGATTTCGGCGCGAAGCTCTTCGGCCCGGCGAGTGGCGGTGGTGTTGTCGCAGTCGGCACAGAGCATGACGAATTCTTCGCCGCCATACCGGGCGACCAAATCGCCCGAACGGCAGTGTCGCCGCAGCAACGCCGCGAAGGTGATCAACACTTCGTCGCCGGCCTGATGTCCGTAAGTATCGTTGATTTTCTTAAAGTGGTCGATATCGCAGAGAATCAAGCTGCACGGAATCTGCCGTTCGAGGTGCGACTCGACGCAGGTCGCCATGATGCGATCGAACTCGGCCCGGTTGGCAACTTGGGTCAACGGATCGCGGGTCGCCAGTTGATGCAACGATTGGATGCGTTGCTCCAGCGTGATTTGGCTGGAGGCATCGTGTAGCAGGACGGCCGCACCGTGGCTGATCCCGCTTTTGCCGTGAATGGGAACCAGATGAGCGTCAATATCGATGCGTTGGCCGCCACGGCCCATGATCGACAGGCGGCGGAGCGTTTGCACGCCTGATTTGATCGATTGAATAACAGGGCACTCGTCCTCGCCCAGCAGCTTGGCCTTCTCGTCGCGCAGATTTACCAGCGCGGGTGTCCAGTGCTTGTGCTCGATGCTCGCGGCGGGAATTCCCGTCAGCCGTTCGGCCGCGCGGTTCCAGAGCATGATTTTGAGCGAGCTATCGATGAACAGCACTGCGTCATGCATGCTTTCCAGCAGCTTGCGGTAGAACAAGTTTTCCGACTTGGCAGCGGCGGAGGCCGGCCGGGCGCTCGACAACTGCCACATCGAGCCGTCACCTTCGGAGGTTTGAAGGACTTTCAACCAGCGGCGGGCGACGACGGATTGAAGTTTGACGGGATCTGCATTGATATAAGCGCAGAATTCTTGAACCAAGCGCGGGTCGAATTGCGTACCGGCATTTTCGAACAGTTCGGCGAGCGCCCGCTCGCGGGAGAGCGCCCGGCGATAGACCTGATCGGTGGTCATCGCATCGAAGGCATCTACGATGGTGACCACTCGCGAACCAAGCGGCAGCGCTTCGCCAGCAAATTCTTGCGACTCCCGGCTGCCATCGAACCAGGCACCGGCGTTTTGTACGATTTGGATTACCGCGGGGGATGAGCAGCACGAGGCGAGAATGTCCGCACCGACCTGCCGGTGCCGCTCGACAACGTGGTATTCGTCCGCGGTCAGCGGCGCTGGCTTCAGCAGAATCGGATCGGGAACACCAATCTTGCCGACATCGTGCAGCAGCGATGCGACCTCCAGATCGTCGCGATCTGAGTCGCTGAGGCCGAGCATGGCCCCCCAGGCGGAGCAGCTAAGGGCTACCCGCAGGCTGTGATGGGCCGTGGGGGCATGTTTGGCACGAAGGGCAGAAAACAAGCTGCTGGCGATTCCCAGCCGGACTTGAACGAGCTTGTTCTCGAGCGCCAGTTCACCCGAATCGAGCTTCGGAGGCGCTGGAGGTGCAATCGTGTCGATCGAACTAAGCAACGAAGCAACGGCACCGACCTGAGCAACCGCTGATCGCGCGGGATCAGCGGGCACGGGTAGGGCCGTGTCGAGGTCAGTCGTCATCGATTCACCGAACGGCATCATGCACACCGCGAAATCTATCAACATTTGCCGAAAACGGCCGGAGCAGCCTGCGGAGAGCCCGCACAGCCAAGCGCAGACCCCTGTCGCTGCCAAAGACTAGGTCGGCGTGGCCGAAGGGGCAAATTTTGCCTCGCGGACCGATTGCGTCGAACTGGCTGTTAGAGTTGGATTACGCAATTTGGTCGGATTGTGCCGATAAGTCCGGTGGCCGAACATAATGAATCGCAGAATGACGCCCGTAAATCAGCGTGGAACCGGGGTCAGCATCAGGCTACGAATAAAAGGTGGTTTACGGGGCGTCGGTTGACGCTTCTTGCGGCCCCGTCTTAGAATCCAAGCCAGGCTCGGGAATTGTCTGTGCCCTAGCATCTCGGATTTTCATTGAGCAAAAGAGAAAGCCGACGGTCACCCCGCGGCTTAGGACAATTTGGCTATGTACTACATTGTCGCGAATAACGGCCCGCAAGCTGGGCGCAGGTATGAACTACAAGGTGAAAAGTGGATTTTGGGCCGGCATCCCGATTGCAACATCGTGATCGAGGTGGGGGCAGTCAGCCGAAATCATTGCCAAATCGTTCGCGAGGGAAGCGACTACAAGCTGGAAGATTTGAATAGCCGTAATGGCACATTCGTGAACGAAGAGCCCGACAAGATAGCCGGGCGTAGGACGCTGAAGATCGGCGACGTGATGCGGGTTTGTGAGGTGAGCTTTACGTTTGGAACGGATGCGCCGCAGCCTTTGGCACCTACTCCAATGCAAAGCCCAATCGGTGGGACGCTACCCACAGGTCCGCTCGGGTCCAGGCTGGATGGGGCGGGACTCGGCGCGTTTATATCCGACGATGATCCCAAGTCCGGCGGCTCGACGATCATGTCGAAGCTGGAGGTGTCGTCGTCCAGTCGAGGAATCAGTGTTTCCGCCAGTCCTGAAGTAAAGCTGGCGGCGATGATCGAAATTATGCAAAACCTGGGCCGGGCCCTCGCGCTGGACGAGGTGTTGCCGGGAGTGCTAAAGAGTCTGTTCAAAATTTTCGTGCAGGCGGACCGCGGCTTTATCGTCATGCTGACGCCTGACGACAAGCTGATTCCGCGGTGGGTGCGACTGCGGCGCGAGGACGCCAACGACACGCTGCGCATTAGCCGGACGATTATTCGCCACGTCATCGACACCAAAGAAGCGATTTTGTCGGCCGATGCGGCGAGCGATGAGCGCTTCGAGATGAGCCAGAGCATCGCCGATTTTCGCATTCGGTCGATGATGTGCGCTCCGCTGTTGGATTCCGAGGGGAGGGCATTCGGGGCGCTGCAGATCGACACGCTCGACCAGCGGCAACGATTCACGCAAGAGGATTTAGAACTGCTGGTTAGCACGGCATCGCAAGCCGCGCTGGCGATTCAGCAGGCCCAACTTCACGAGCAGGCCGTCGCGCAAAAGGAGATGGAGCGCGACATGAAGCTGGCCCGGGAAGTGCAACTCGGCTTTTTGCCCGACAAGCGTCCAGAAGCGCCCGGTTACGAGTTTTTCGATTTTTATCAGCCCACGGCGGACGTGGGCGGTGATTATTTTGATTACATCACGCTTGTCGATGGCCGCGTGGCGGTTATTGTGGCCGACGTGGTAGGCCACGGCGTAGCAGCCGCGCTGCTGACGGCGAAGCTATCCTCCGAAACCAAGTTTTCGCTCTATAGCGAGCCCTCGCCAGCGGTGGCGGTTACGAAGCTAAACGAACGGCTATGTGCATCGAACATGCAGCGATTTGTGACGATGATCATGGTGATTATCGACCCGATCAAGAACACGGCCACGATCGTGAATGCCGGCCACATGGCACCGCTAGTGCGGAGAGCGGATGGCACCATTTACGAACCGAGCGAAGACATCGCTGGACTGCCTCTGGGCGTGACCGACGCCATGGGTTACGAGCAATGCGAGGTAGAAATTCTCCCTGGAGACACATTCACGCTCTACACCGACGGCATCAATGAATCGATCGACGCCAACGGAGGTTTCTACACGATTGAGCGGCTGCGCGACCTAGTGAAAAAACACGGAGCGGACGTAAAGGTATGTGGTCCGGCGATTGTCGAAGACGGCAAACTGTTTCTCGGCAAGGCCCCGCAGGTGGATGATATGTGCATGGTGTGCTTTGGCCGGCATAAGGCCTAATCGATTGAGGTTAGAGCTCTTGCGCGTCTGGCGAAATCCGAAATGCGTGGTGGATCGACGAAGCTAATCTTCGGTTTTTTTCGCAGCTTGCGTATCTGCCTCAGGTTGCTCGGCTTCTGGCACATTCTGAGGCGGAGGTGGCGGAACGAGTTCCGCCTCGGGCTGCGGAAGCCGCGCGAGCAGATAAACCTGCTGCTGGCCGTTTCCAAAGTGGCATAGCAGCGGCGTTTGGTCTTGCGTGAGATTGTAGATTCCCGTTTCCAAGACCGTGCTGCGATCGGTGCCGATGGTGAAGGCAACGCGCTGCGTCTCTTTATCGATGCGGCCCTGCACCGAATAGGTGTTGCCGGAAGAGCGGTTGTGAATCGTGCCGCTAATGAGCCCGTTCTTGCTCACGGCGATTTGAATCACGCGGGCCGGATCGACTTCTTCGCTATTCACCGCCATCGAGAACGTGCCGAGCGACATCCAATCGCCGGGGGGAACGGAGGTCAACTCCGACAGATCAACTTCGGCGAGATCCGTCGCGGTTTCGGCGAACTCAGCTTTCGTAGCCACGATCCGACCATCGACGCCAACTTGATTATTGTTGAACACCACGTTGCCGCCGGGACCGTAATCGTAATAGTAGCCGTCATTCCAAGAGCAGCCGGGAAAGTATGCGACGCACGAACTCCACGTTGGCCGATTCCACCAATAAGACCAGGGATGATAGTTGAGCCAAGGCGAATATCCCCAGCCTCCGACCAGGCCAACCCCGCCCACGCCGATGAATGGGCGGCCAATCCACCAATTGTTGTTGAAGCAATTGTGATTGCGGTTGGCGGACCAGTTGTGGCGTATGGCGTTGGCTTGCGGTGAAGCAAGACGAGCGGCAGGCGACGAAGCTAAGCTGCTGGCATGCAGGTTTGTCGCCGACATTTCACGATGCTTTGCCGTCGGCTTCAGGGCCTGATTCAGGTTGGTGTTAACGTGCTCCAGACGGGATGGAGACGAGCGTTTGGAAGACGAGGGGGATTGAGGTCCGATGGCTTTGTTGACGGCAGCGTTTGAGGTCGAGTTGTTGCTTGGGGAACTGGGCTTCACAGCGGGCGGTTTTACAGGTGATCTGCTAAACGACTTGCTCTGGCTGGAATTGCTTTCGCTCAGGCCGTGGGAACGGCCGACAGAGTTGGAACGCGCGGCTGATCCGGACGGAATGGGGGAACTATCGTGAGTGGGCGAAGCCGGCCGGATGGCGGATGGAGACCGAGTCGGTGCAGAACGCATTGAGTTATTGGAAAATCCGCTACTGCGGGAAAAATTGCTGGCAGTACGCGCGCTCGAACGGCTTCCACCGCCGCCAAAGCTGCCCCCGCTGGAGCGGCCACCGCCACCGCCGTGTCCGCCGCTGCTGCGTCCGCTGGGGCCTTTCGCAAAAATCGCCACCGGTGATACCAATAGCAGGAATAACGCGAGGGCCGTCGTAAGCTGGGCGAATGATGTCGTAAATGACGAAAACAACGACGGATGCTTGGAACAAGCAGCGTTCATAAGCGAAATTCCCAACTGAGATGCACATTGAACTCGTGACGAAACCTCTCTGGAATCTTCAATTATTCACGCTCGTTCGTTTTGGTCAGGCGTAACCGCATTACTCTTTGGCAAGTTACCTGCCTCAGCGGTCGGACGCACGGACTGGGTTGGCTTTAGCTGCTAATGTTTGCGGCCGGCCATCAGCCTCCGTGGATGGAAGTCGGCGGCGGACGGCCTTACAATCGCAGCCACGCGCTTATCTTGAAATACACACAAGTAGCTTGAAATTCACCGCAGCGGAACGACATCATGCATCGCAACCTTTGGCTCGGCCTCGTCTTATTGTTGGCAGGGGCTCATTCGGCATTGGCCCAAACGGCAGAAAACAGCCTGGAGAGCTATATCCGGCTGCACTACATCAAGCAGGAACACCAAATCCCGATGCGTGACGGAGTGAAGCTGTTCACGACGGTGTTTCTGCCTCGCGATACGAGCCAAAAGTATCCGTTTTTGATCAAGCGAACGCCGTATTCGGTGGCTCCGTACGGCGAGGACAAGTATCCCGCCGCGCTGGGGCCAAGCGATCATTCCATGAAGGCGGGGTATATCTTCGTCAATCAAGACGTCCGCGGGCGGTTCATGTCGGAGGGGGAGTTTGTCGAGGTAACGCCGCATCGGACAAACAAGCGAAGTAAAACCGATATCGACGAGAGCAGCGATACTTATGACACGCTGGAATGGCTGATCAAGAACGTGCCCGGGCACAACGGGCGGGCCGGGATGTACGGCATTTCGTATCCGGGTTTTTATTGCTCGGCCGGGATGATCGATGCGCACCCGGCGCTGAAGGCGGTATCGCCGCAGGCACCGGTCGGCGATTGGTTCTTTGACGATTTTCTACACAACGGGGCTTTCTTTCTGGCACACGCCTATCGCTGGATTGGCATGAACGCGACAGAGCGGCCCAAGCCAACGACGGAGCGCGCTCCGCCGCTGGAGTATCCGACGCCCGACGGTTACAAGCTGTTTCTCGAAGCGGGCAATATGGAGGATGTCACGAAAAAGCTGCTCAAAGGTCGAGCGCCGTTCTGGAACGACATGATCGAGCACCCGAACCGGGATGATTTTTGGAAGCAGCGAGAGATTTTGCCGCATCTGAAGAACGTCGCCCCGGCGGTGATGGTTGTTACGGGCTGGTACGACGCCGAAGACCTCTACGGATCGTTCAAGACCTATCACGCGGTCGAAAATCAGAACCCGAAAGTGAACAACGTGCTGGTCGTGGGGCCGTGGCATCACGGCGGCTGGGCCTCGACGGATGGCTCCAAGCTGGGCCCGGCCTCCTTCGGCTCCAAGACGGCGGAGTTTTACCGTGGAGAGATCGAACTTCCGTTCTTTGAGAAGTATTTGAAGGACTCGCAACACTCCGCGCCAGCGGAGGCCACCGTGTTTGAAACCGGATCGAATGCGTGGCGGACGTTTGATGCCTGGCCGCCAAAAAATACGCAAATGCGGCCGCTGTATCTCCGAGAGAATGGCGGGCTGGGTCAGGCGAAGGCAACGGAAAAACAGACATTCGACGAATATGTGAGCGATCCGGCCAAGCCAGTTCCTTATACCGAAGCGGTGACGCCGCGGATGAGCATCGAATACATGGTGGAAGATCAGCGGTTCGCCGGCCGACGGCCGGACGTCCTGGTGTATCAATTGCCGCCACAAGAAGAAGATCTTGTAATCGCCGGGCCGCTGGCAGTTGATTTGTGGGTAACAACAACAGGCACCGACGCCGATTTCGTGGTCAAGCTGATCGATGTGTTTCCCGACAGCAGCGAACCAGCGGAGAAACCGGGATTTCAAATGATGCTACGGAGCGAGGTGTTCCGCGCACGGTTCGCCAATAGCTTCGAGAAGCCTCAGCCGTTAACGCCGGGAAAGCCGACGCAACTCAAGTTCGAGTTGCTTGATGTGCTGCATCGCTTTAAGAAGGGGCACCGCCTGATGATTCAGGTGCAAAGCACCTGGTTTCCGCTCGTCGATCGCAACCCGCAAAAATTCGTGCCGAATATCTACTTGGCGAAGCCGGAAGACTACCAGAAGGCAACCCACCAAGTGCTGCGCTCAGCCGAGCATCCCTCGAGCATTCGGCTGGGGGTGGTGCCGGGGAAATAGTAGCGACCTAGCGATTCAAAAACCTGTTGGGCATAGCCCCCACGACTAGTGCTCGTGCTCTTTCACTTGTTGATCGAATTGCTTCCCGTTGATGTTGACGTGAAGGGTGAGGACGAGGCCGGAGCTTTTGAGCTGGTCGAATAGGCCCTCGAACTGCTTATCGACGATTTCGAAGGCGGCGGCTTTGCCGCCTTGAGGCGAAACGGCGACGAGCTTGTATTCTTTGGATGGGTTGTCTCCGACTTTCACGTCGATGGCAATTTCCTCAGCGGCGATGGGCACTTCCTTTTTGGCGTCACTATCGAGGATATAGAAGGTCACCTTGCCGCTTTCATCGTGCGTCCACTCGGCGTGATATTCCTCATCGCCGATCTCCATCAGGTGCCCCTTGTGCGGGCCGCTGTGAACGTGGCCATGATCGTGGTCATGGTTATGAGCGTCGCCGCTCTTACCGGGCTTTTCGCCGTGGTTAGCGGCGTTCGGGCAGCCGGCGAAAGAAAGCAGGGCCAACCCGGCTAGAACGAGGCCCAAACCGTTACGTTTGCTATTCATGGTGATTCTCCTTCAATCGCTGCGACCCGCCGGTGGGCTGGCCATCTTCTTTGGCATCGTATCGGGGTGAATAAGCCGTGGGAATATGGCCCAGACCGGCCACGGGGCTCCGCTGGCGTGTTTTGGGCCGGTTGTACCGCTTGTAAGCCCACGATTGACCACGATTCGCCGCAGGTTGCGGCTAACCCCTGACTGGCAATTTTGGACAACCCCCCTTGGCTGACCTACGTTTGGTGTGAATAGACGGTTCATTCGGAACCGCGTGGCATTTGCTGCGCACAGTCCGCCACTGACACCGTCCGGCAATTCATTACCCACAATGTCAGCGCGACGATTCAACCAGCTTCTAACCATCGCCGGACCGGTGGTGGTCTTTGCTGTCCTGGGCTTGGCCTGGGTCGCCTGGCCGGCTCTGTTGCCGGCTGGCTGGCTGGGACGACTGGTCGTTGTCGGATCGGGAATCATCCTGGGAGCCGCCGCGACGCTGCTCGCCCAGTGCCAATTATCAAACGCCGCTCAGGCGGCCCGCAAGCACATCGACGCGCTGTGCGCGCTGGAGCCGGCGGCGCTAGGAGATTCCGAAGCAACGAGCACCGGGGATTCGAGTCACGAAGACCAAGCCTGGGGCGACCTTTGTAATCAAGTTCGCGAGCGGCTGGCAAGTTTTGCCCACCGCACCGATGAATTGGAAGTGGCACGCACTGCGGCGGACATTCGTGCCCGCCGCGTGGTGACCGAGCGCGACCAGTTCCGCGAAATTTTGTCTGGATTGATTGACCCGATCGTCGCCGTCGATCAATTCGGCGACATCGTGCTGGCCAACCCGAGCGCCGAGCGACTGCTGGATGTGAAGGCGGGAGACCGCGAGCACTCGGCACTCGAACAATTGAGCCGCTGCGAGCAACTCGTGCAGCTTTTGGGCGAAACACGCCGCCGGCGCGCGATCACGCACAAGAGCACCGAGCTGACGCTGCTGGATGAAGATGGCAAACAACACTGGTTTCGCGTCACCTGTCGGGCGCTGGCCACTGGGGATGAGCCGGCGACCATTGCCGACCGCACGCCGGCCCACGGCGCGGTAGCGGTGCTCACGGATATCACCGGTCAAAAGGCGATTCAGAAACGGAATGCAGAGTTCGTGTCGTCGGTCAGCCATGAGATGAAGACGCCGCTTTCCAGCATTCGGGCGTATGTCGAACTCCTGGTCGATGGCGAAGCCGACGACGAAACGACACGGGAAGAATTTCTCGAAGTCATCAACAGCCAGGCCGATCGCCTGCAACGATTAATCGACAACTTGCTGAATTTGGCACGGATCGAGGCTGGAGTCGTCGCCGTCAACAAGACGGCGTTGTCCTTGAACGAATTGCTTTCGGAAGCCATCGAGGTGATGCAACCGGCAGCGGCCGACAAGCAGATCACACTGATCAGCGAGCCCAGCCCTTTGTATCTGGGCGTGCTGGCCGATCGAGACATGCTGCTGCAAGCGGCAATCAATCTGCTCTCCAACGCGGTGAAATACACAAAATCGGGCGGGAGCGTCACACTCAAGAGCCGGCTGAACGACCAGGAAGTCGTGTTTGAAGTGCAAGACACGGGAGTCGGACTGTCAGCGGACGATTGCCTGAAAGTTTTTGAGAAGTTTTATCGCGTGAAGAAGGATCGCGAGATGGCGCAGGGAACGGGCCTGGGTTTGTCGCTGGTGAAGCACATTGTCGAGGATGTTCACGGCGGACACATCGAGGTTGCCAGCGAACTGGGCCGCGGCAGCACATTCCGCGTGGTGCTACCGGCGATGGTGCAATTGAATGCGTGAGTCACGGTCAATGACCAATGATCGGGGAGGGTGCGATGGTGAAACGAATTTTGCTTTGTGATGA
>JANNTN010000200.1:0-9108 GCA_031394445.1 Anatilimnocola sp. | reverse complement strand
CACCGAGTTCAGCTACATGCTGCTCCAGGCCTTCGACTTCGTGCATCTCAATCGCCAACAGGGCTGTGAGCTGCAAATCGGTGGCAGCGACCAATGGGGCAACATCACCGCCGGCATCGACCTTGCTCGTCGGATGCACGGAGCGCAACTTTACGGCATGACCTGCCCGCTATTGCTCAAATCCGACGGAACTAAGATGGGCAAAACCGAGCGCGGAGCGGTCTATCTTTCCGCGGACAAAACCAGTCCTTATGCCTTCTATCAGTATTTGATCAATATCGCCGACGCCGAAGCCGGCATGTGCTTGCGGTTCCTCACCGAGTTGTCGCACGAGGAAATCGCTGCCCTCGACGAATCACGCGCCGCCGAACCGCACTTGCGACAAAGCCAAAAGCGACTCGCGGAGGAACTAACGCAACTCATTCATGGCGAAGCGGGACTGGCGGCCGCGAGGAAGGCGACTGATGTCTTCTTTGGCGCGGAAATCGAAAACCTCACCGATTCGCAACTCGCCGAGATATTCGCCGAAGTACCCAGTCAAACGGTCCCACGCGATCGGCTTTCTGGCGACGGCCTGCCGCTGGCCGACGCGTTTGCTCTGGCTGGCCTTGCCAAATCAAAGTCCGAGGCTCGTCGGACTATTGCCCAAGGCGGCGCTTACATCAACAACCGCCACAACGGGGACGTTGATGCCAAGCTTTCCGCGGCGCATCTCGCCAGCGAAACCGTAATGGTTCTACGTAGCGGCAAGAAAAAGTATGCGTTGCTTCGCTTCGAGTAGTCCTCTCAATTCACGCCGTCGCCAGTCGCATCGCCACCTGACACGCATCTTCATAAGCCGCTAAGTCGAGCATTTCGCTGGTGGTGTGAATGTGCATTTGTCCGCAGCCGAGAGTAACGGTGGGGATGCCGTGGGCGTTGAGCCAGTTGGCGTCGAGGCCGCCGTTGCTAACGACTTGGATCGGCTGACGGCCAATGGAGGCGACTGCCGCTTCGGCGAGTTGCACGCAGGGGTCTTTGGGATCGATCAAGAATGCCTCGTAATCGAGCCGTCCTTCGATTTGCACGCTGCCGCGTTTTCCTTCCGAGCTTTTGATTTCCTTCGCGGCGTTTTGAAAGGCCCGCTCGATGGCCTTGATGATCTGGCCTCGAAATTTTGGGTCGTGGCTGCGGGCCTCGGCTTTCAGCGTGACGTGATCCGTCACGACGTTCGTTGCTTCGCCGCCGTGAATGTAGCCGACATTGCTCGTGCCGCGATGTTTTCCCTTTACGATGAGCCCGTGCCAGCCCTCGCGGGTCAGATCGGCAATCGCCAGTGAGGCGATCGCGATCGCGCTGATCCCTTTTTCCGGGCAAACGCCGGCATGAGCGGGTAGCCCTTCGATTTTGATCACCATCCGGTAGCCGCCGGTTGCGCCGATCGTGAGTTTCTCACTCGCGCCGCCGTTCCAGTTGAAGCACATTGCGGGCTTGCCGAGTTGGCTCTTCTGCACGTGACGAGCGCCATGCAGCCCGACTTCTTCCTGAATGAACCAGCAAAACGTCAGCGGTGGATGCGGCAGTTTGCGTTCGAGAATCTCGCGAGCGGCGGTGAGAATCGCCGCGGCTCCGGCCCGATCGTCGGCTCCCAGGCCGCTGACGGGATTGGCCGACCGAACGAATTTTCCTTCTACTTTTGGTTGCGACCCGACGCAAATCGGCACGGTATCCATGTGTGCCGAGAGCATTCGCCGCGGGGCTTTCACCGTGCCGGGCAGCTTGAAGATCAGGTTGCCGGTGTCGCCCTTGATGAGGGCCTGTTTGTTCGCGTTGTCGGTCGTGATCGCGTCGGCTGGGGCTCCAGCGGCCAGCAAGCACTCGCGAATGTATTTTGCCACGACCGCTTCCTCGCCGCTCTTGGCCGGAATGGCCATCATTTCCAGCACCAGCTTTTGAGCGCGGGCCAGATCGGGCTCTAGGGCTGATTTGGCGGCAACGGGCTGAGGATTCGCGGGTGTTTTACTCTTGGACATGGCTGGTTCAGACCTTTGGAACGAGGAAGTGGGCTGTATGATACAGGAATGAAGCATTTGCTCGACCCGGAGACCTGGAGTTCCTTGAAAGACTGGCTGGCCCAGCGCGGCCAGCCGGCGTTTCGTGCTGCGCAGATTCGGAAGTGGGTGTTTGACGGGCGGGCCGAGAGCTTTGAGGCGATGAGCGATTTGCCCAAGGCATTGCGAACGGATTTGGCTGCTGAATTTGTGCTGTGGACTAGCCAGGCTGCCAAGCATTCGCAATCGGCCGATGGGACCGAAAAGCTGTTGCTCCAGTTGAGTGACGGGGGCCGCATCGAATGTGTCCTCCTTCGCGACGACGACCGGCGGACGATTTGCATCAGCACGCAGGTCGGGTGTGCGATGGGTTGTGTGTTTTGTGCGAGTGGGCTGGATGGTGTGGATCGCAATCTGACGACGGGCGAGATTGTGGAGCAGATGCTGCTGTTGCAGCGGCTGTTGCCAAAGGAAGAGCGGCTGAGCAATATTGTCGTGATGGGTATGGGTGAGCCGCTCGCGAACCTCGATAATTTGTTGCCGGCCCTCAATGAGGCGAGCGCGGACAATGGGTTGGGCATCGGCCACCGCCGAATCACGATCAGCACGGTGGGTCTGCCGAAGCAACTGCTTCGTCTGTGCGAACTGAACACGCGGTATCACCTGGCTGTGTCGCTGCATGCTCCGAATGACAAGCTCCGCAACGAAATTGTGCCGGTCAATAAGAACATTGGCCTGAAGGAAATCATCGCGGCTGCCGATCGCTATCTCGAAGTCTCCAACCGCCGGCTGACATTTGAATACGTGTTGCTGGCTGGCATCAACGATCAGCCGCAGCACGCGAGGGAGCTGGCGATGCTGTTGCGCGGGCGGACGGCGTTTCTGAATGTGATTCCGTACAACCCTGTGGCTGGTTTGCCGTATCAAACTCCTTCTGGAAACGCGGTGAACCGGTTCCGCGACATCCTGCTCGACGCAGGGATCAATGTGAAATTTCGGCAACGCAAAGGGGATGCAATCAACGCCGCCTGCGGGCAGTTGAGACGCAGCACCCCGCTGGCGATCGAACCCGCACCAGTTGCCACATCGTAAGGCCAGCAGCCAGCTTGCCGCTATTCTTTCAAAAACTCCGAACGATAAACCGGCTCGGCATTCTTTCGCGTGCGGCGTTCGAAATGGGTGCGGTAGTCGAGGTCGTGCTCGGCGGGCTTTTCGATGACGGGGAGGGGGCCGACGAGTTTCACGGTGGCGGCGATGAGGTCGAGCGTGGATTGGTAATATTCTTCAACATCGGTCCAAAAGTGTAGCCGACCGCCGGGAACGAGGGTGCGCTCGACGTCACGCAGGAATACTTCGTTCAGCACGCGGCGCTTCTTGTGCCGGGCTTTCCACCAGGGATCGGGAAAATAGACGTGGACGGCGGCGAGTGAGTTGTCGGGGAACCATTCGCGGAACAGACGCAGCCCGTCGCCGCTGATGACTCTGCCATTGTCGAGCTTCCCCCGGACCAAACGCGCGGCGGCGTAGTCAGCATATTTTTTGGCGATTTCGATTCCCAAAAAGTCGTGCTCGAGCTGAGTGCGGCAAGCGGCGGTTAGGAAGAGTCCTTTGCCGGTGCCAATTTCGACCTCTAGCGGCGCGGCGCGGCCGAACAGCTCCACCGCGTCTAACTTCGTGAGTAGTTTCTTGGCATCCAGCAGGTGCCGCGAGAGATCGAGCGCGGGATTGATTTTGCGTAACGCGCGGCGGCCCATTTGAAATCAACACTGCGAATACTCTAGGGACGCGATCCGGCGTGCAGGTTCTTGAGCGCTTCTACCGGGATGGGAATGCCCTTGAGGATGCCTTCGACGACGAGGCGGTCTTTCACGACGCCCTGGAACTGGCAAACGATGATGCCGCCGCGGCGGACTTTTTTCAGCTTGCACATGACGATCAGCCGATCGCCGGGCAGCACCACATCGCGGAACCGCACGTCTTCCAGGCCGCCGAAACCGACCATCTCGGCACCGAGCAGGTCGTACCGCTGGGTCACAAAGCTGCAGAGCTGCGCGATCGATTCGAGCATGACCACGCCGGGCATGAGGGGCAGGCCGGGCATGTGCCCACGGACCCAGAAATCTTGGTCCGTCGTGTCTTTGTAGCCCACGCAGGCATATTCCCGCTCATCGACATAGACGACAGCCGTGAGCTGCTCCATCTCGAACCGCTGCGGGTTGATTTTTCGGATTTCATCGAGGGTTGCGACGGGGCGATCGAAATCGACCAGCGACAAATCGACGAGAAAGTTGCTCTCGGCCACGAAACAAACCTTTGAGCCAAGCGAGCCGCCCAAGGGCGAATCGCCATCCAGCGGAGAGGAAAGGAAATTACGTGCGGACCTTACGACGCTTGCTTCGCTGGGCTTTGGAGTTGGCGGGACGTTTGCCGTGATTGGCTTTTTTGTGGGTACGGTGGGGCTTGGCCATGACATCTCCTGAATTTTGGTAATCTGCCAGATTATCAAGTTGGCAGTGTTTTGAGAAGCCTGACCGCGGCGCGGCGAGGCACTCGCAACGCAGAAAAACTGGCCGAATACCCCCCTGCAACCACAACGATTGCTACCCACGTTTTCGCCGCGTACGCTCGGCTGCGTCCATAGCCAAGAGCATCAGCAGCGTATCCATGCTGCCGGGTGGTTGCATGTTTGCCACGCTGGCCTCGCCCTCTTCGGGGATGCCGGCGTTGATGGCGTTGATGATCTTCACCACGTCATCGGCGGCAACATTGTTGTCTCTGGTGGTGTCGAGAAAGCCGAACGGGAACCCGAAAAACGCTTCTTCCGGGATCGGTCCCGATTTGAAAGCGTTGATGTAGTTGATGATGCTGAGGACATCGCCGGCGACCACATTACTATCCGGCTGATTGAACGGGCCGCCGCTGACATCGGTTGGCCGGGCCTGGTTGTGCCAGGGGAAAGGGCTGGTGGGGGTGACGGGCAAGGTGCGTTGCTCATCTTGGGCGAAAAAGCCCGTGGAATCGACGCCGAAGAGGTAAGGGGGCCCGAGGCCAGTGGCCTGGACATAGTGCGTTTCTCCCGCCCCGACGAGCTCCAGGTGGAGCTTGATGGGCGTGGTGGAAAAGACCCAGCCGATGCCATCTTGATTGCCAAAATAAAAGCTGCCTGGAATCTCGGTGACTTGTCCGGTGGCCTGGCTGTAGCCCAATCGCCGTCCCAGCGTATCGACGAGAAAAGCCTCTTGCACGGGATCGTTAATCAGGTTGTAGGTCCCAAAGGGGTAGAGCAAGTCGGTGCCGCCCGTGACATGGCCCGTGGAGACTTGACCTCGCGACAAGGGGTAGCCGAGGATTTTTAGGACTCGGACCTGCGAATCGGGGTTCGTCACGATGGGGAGATGGCCGACGTGGCTGGCCGATGGCAGATCGCCGGCGCGGCAGGAGCTTTGGCAGTAGGGAACCAGCTCGACGCGATCATCGCCGATGAAGGGCCCTTCCAGCGATTCAATCGCGACGGTTCCGTCGCCATGAGCGTCGAGGCTGACATCCTTCCAGAAAATCTCTCCGGCCGGCACATCACTGGCAAGGTTGTCGGTAAACGACAGGATCTCAGGATCCACGAGGACACTGCCAACTTGTTGCCTCACTTGAGACGCAGTCTTGACGTTGATCCCCAACGTGTCCGATTCCGGGCTGACTCCGTAAATGGCGATCGAGCGAGCCACGCGGTCGGCGAAGGAATAAACGCTGTTCAAATCCTTGAGCAACAGATTCTTGGCGGCGGGATACAGATTGGGATCGAAGTTCTCAGCGAACCCGCTGAAATTGGGGAGCAAATTTCCGAGGCCGGGCGAGTAGCGTCGGATGAACTCGATTTTGGCTTCCGGCAGGGTGCGGCCATCCAGAATATCGGCCGTGATGCGGCCTGTGCTCCCCACGGTGATGACCTCGCCATCGAGCAACTTGTGCCAGGCGTGGTCGATCACCTTGGAAAGCACCAGCCGAGAGGAAAGGTCGGCGACGAAATTATCGTGCCAGGCGTTCCAAGTGCCGACGCCGCCCTGGTGGGGCACGCCGAGCATGGTGAAGTTGCCGATGACGGGGAGTGGCAGATCGCGACCCGCGGCGGAGGATGCGAACATCTGGCCATAGGCCGTGCTTTGGATGTACGCGCGGGTTAGCAGGCCCCCCATGCTGTGGGAGATGACATGGACGTTGGTCAGCGGCTGCCCGTACCTCGCAAACCAGGACTCGGCGGCTTGCTTCAGCCAATAGCCGAGATAGTCGAGGCCGTAGTCGTATTTGTTGTCGGTCAGCGAGGCGGCGGAAACGCCGGTGATCTTGCCGTCGTGCGTGTCCTGATCCGCATCGATCGGCGCGAGGTTCAGCCGCCAATCGTAGGCCGCGGCAAATAGGTCTTTTCCTTTTTCGTAACCGGCCCGTTCCAAGGACATGAGCAGGTCGTCGTAGGCGTGAACCAGCGGATCGAGCTTGAGCAGCGTGGGGAGCGTGCCAACGGTGAGCAGCCAATTGCGATAGTTGCCGTCGTCGCCCGCAAAGCCGGGCACATCGAGCGGGAACGAACCAAAAATGCCGGGAATGACCAGGACGGGTGTCCGTGCCTCAAACGTGCCCCGCCCTTTTACGTCTTGCGTGAAGGGACTGAATTCCGATGTGTTGCCCAGTTGGTCGGTAGCGGTGGCGGTGACGACTTCGTTATCGAGCAGTTCCGACAGCAGGGCTTCGAAGTGGATATAGCCTTCGGAATTGGTGACGACCGTGGAGGCGCCGAGATAGCGTTTTCCCTGTAGGGCTTGCTCCAACGCCGTGGCCTCGCTGACGTCCGTGGCATAGAAATCAATGCGGTAAGTGGTGCTCTCTTTACTGTGCAGCGTGCCGCCGACGCGAATGGTGACATTGACCTGCTCGATCAGTGAAATCACGGGGAAATTCTGCAGCTCGTTGGGGCTGGCGTCGGCGTCGAGCGGATCGTTGGGTGAAACGCCGTCGGCGTTCAAGTCGATGCCCAGCTTGGCATTGGCGAAAATCGAGTTGCAGCGGATACTGTTGCCCGTGGCGGCCGCACCGATGATTTCGATGCCGCTCTTCATGTTGCCGGAAATCATGTTGATTTCCGCGGCGACCTCTTCCGTGCAGCCGGCGGCTGGAACCACGCTGGGGCTGATGAAGTTGTCCTTGGCACCGTCGATGAGCACGCCGTTTTGCAAGTTGCCAATGGGAAACGTGGTGGGCGTGAGCCCTGAACCGCCTTGATAATCGGTGCCGATAAAGTTGCCGGCGATGACATTGCCGGTGGCAGGCAAGCCCTTGATGAGAACGCCTTCGCGATTGGCCGAAATCGTATTGCCCAGCGAGGGACGGGCGAAATCGACGCCCACGTAGTTGTCGTGCGCGTCTTCGATCAGCACGCCCGACTGCAGGTTGCCCAGGGGGGCGTCTCCGGTGTGCGTGGTGCCGATGTAATTGCCGGAGATTCGATTGCCGAACGAAGTGGTTCCGAATACCCGCACTCCCGACAGCAAGTTGCCCGAAATCACGTTGCGTTCGGCAGGCAATGGGCCGCCGATTTCATTCTGGCTGGCGTTGAGGATGTGTACGCCGTGCCGCGTATTGGGGAGATCCAGCGTTCCATCGCTGTCGGTGCCGATGAAATTGCCGACGACCTTGTTATTCGCCGCGCCGGCCAGAGCGATGATGACGCCGTCCGACAGATTGCCCGAGATGACATTGCGCTTTTCCGGCGTGTCGCCGCCGATCACGTTGCCTGAAGCGTTCGAGTCGATGTGAACCCCGCGAAAATTGTTTCCCAGGGCCACGAAACCGCTGGCGTTCACGCCGATGTAATTGCCTTGAACGACGTTGTTGTTGGAGCCGGTCTGGTTTGAGAAGATCAATACGCCGTCGCCGTCGTTGCCGGAAATGATGTTTCTCGTTCCCGCGGCCGAACCGCCGACCGTGTTACCGCTGGCCCCGGCATTGATATCGACGCCGTCGCTTTTGTTGGCAATCTTGATAGTGCCGGTAATATCCGTGCCGATCTTGTTGCCTTGAATCAGGTTGCCAGTCGCGCGAAAATCGATCAGATGCACGCCCGCGCCAAAAATGCCGCCGGGGGCGTCGCCCACGCTGCCGGATATTATGTTGCCGACGATCTCGACCGCGCCCCCCGGCAAGTCGCCGCCAATGACGTTGTTCGGCCCAAAGATTTCCAGGCCTTCGATATTGCCCATCCGCACCGTGCCCGTGATGTCGGTGCCGATCTTGTTTCCGACGATGTAATTTCCGTTTGAGACAGCGTCGATGAGAATGCCGATCCGGTTGCCCGAGATGACGTTGCCCGCAGCGCCCGCGCCGCCGATGATGGTGCCCGATCCGGAGCCGATGCGAACCCCCTGGCCCGCGTTGCCGGTCTTCCCAATGCCATTTCCGATCGCCACGGTTCCTGAAATGTCGGTACCGATGAAGTTGCCAATCACCAGGTTGTCGTTGTTGACGAGGCTGCTCAGCAAAACTCCCACGTCCGTATTGCCCGAGATGATATTTCGCTCGGCGGCAGTCAGGCCGCCAATCGTGTTTTTGCTGCCCACGATCCGAATACCCACGGTGTTCGGCGCAGCGGCGGTTCCGGCCAGATTGACGCCGATGTGGCAGCCGGCGACGAGGACGTCGCTGCCAATTTGCAGCCCATCGCCGAAGCCGGTCAGCACCAAATTGCGAACCTCCGACCCGCTGCCGCCGCGCACATACAATCCCGAGCCACCAGGGCCCGACAAGCTCGTGAGCACGATCTTGCCGGCGCCGCCGTCGATTTTCACCGGTTCACCGAACCCAATAGCATTCGTCGCGATGACGGTGCCTGCCGGGAAACCAAACGTAACCGTGTCGAGACCAGGCGAAGCATCCGCGTGGCGTGCCGCCGCCTTCAGCGTGCAGTCGTTGTTGGGCACTCGAATGGGATCGTCGGGCGGGCCTTCCAGGTGAAAAGTCGCCGAGCAGACGCCGTCGTCCCTGTCGTAATCATCGCCATCTCCCAGATCATTCACCGCAAATGCGGCGAGCA
>JANNTN010000497.1:0-12429 GCA_031394445.1 Anatilimnocola sp. | reverse complement strand
CGCGGGGCCAGCTCGATCAGCGATCTTTCGTCGCACCTCGAAGAGGCGGTCGAGCGAGGTTGGGTCTATGGCTCGCTCGTCTTTAAGGATTCCCAGGTACGCACGGGTTACCTGATTCTCGGCATGTTAAAAACCCGCGGGCTTTCCAACGAACTGCTCAGCATTTCGCGTGAGTTTGCCAAGGTCAAAGCCGATGACCTGATGGAGCAGTTTACGCAGGTCTGCGGAGGCTCGCTCGAAGATGGCCAGCGTCCGCAAGATGGTTCGAACCTCGGGGCGACGCCCGGCGAGGCGAGCGGAGCGATGCCGCCAGCCCAAATGGGCAAGCAGGAGGCACTCAAGCAGTTTACCGTCGATTGGACGGAGCGGGCGCGAAATGGCGAGATCGATCCCATCGTGGGACGAGATGAGGAGATTCGCCAGCTTGTCGATATCTTGATGCGGAGGCGGCAGAACAATCCGATTCTAACCGGTGAGGCCGGCGTGGGAAAAACGGCCGTGGTGGAGGGATTCGCGGCGCGGATTGCTCGCGGCGATGTGCCGCCGATGTTGAAAGACGTCTCGCTGCGGTCGCTCGATGTTGGCCTGTTGCAGGCCGGGGCGAGCATGAAAGGTGAGTTCGAAAATCGGTTGCGGCAGGTGATCGAAGAGGTACAGTCGTCCCCCAAGCCGATCATCTTGTTCATCGACGAAGCCCATACGCTGGTGGGTGCGGGCGGCGCGGCGGGCACGGGCGACGCGGCCAATTTGCTGAAGCCGGCACTCGCCCGCGGCAAGCTGCGGACAATCGCGGCCACAACCTGGGCCGAATACAAGAAGCACATCGAGAAAGACCCGGCACTGACGCGGCGTTTTCAGGTCGTGCAGATTGGCGAGCCGAGCGAGGAGAAAGCCATCCTGATGATGCGCGGCATGGCTTCGACCTTGGAAAAGCACCATCGAATTCAAGTTCTCGACGAGGCCATCGAGGCCGCCGTGAAGCTCTCACACCGCTACATCCCGGCGCGGCAACTGCCCGATAAGTCGGTCAGCTTGCTCGACACCGCAGCGGCTCGCGTCGCGGTCAGTCATCACGCAATTCCTGCCGAGTTGGAAGATTGCCAGCGGCGGATCGAGGCGCTCCAAACCGAATTGGAAATCATTGGCCGCGAGAACGCCGTGGGTATGGACGTTGCCCGTCGCGAGAAGGAAGCTGGCGAAAAGCTCGCGGAAGAAAAGATTCGCGAAGGCGAATTGACCAAGCGTTGGCAGGAAGAAAAGCAGCTTGTGGATAAGATATTGGATCTGCGGGCCAAGCTCCGCGGCACGGTTGGCACGGTCGAAGGCACCAAAAGCAAGCTCGAAGCGGCTGCGGAAAAGGTCGCCGTCACGGTGACTCAGCCGGTGCCGGCAAAAAGTGCGCCTGCTGCGGCTTCAACCGCTCCAGCAACTCCCGCTACGCCTCCCTTGGCTGGAGCCGAACGCGACAAAGCGCTCGAAGAGCTGAAGAAGCACTTGGCAGACCTCGATAAGCTCCAAGGCGAATCGCCGCTCATCCTGCCCACCGTCGATGCCCAGGCCGTGGCGACGATCGTCGCCGATTGGACCGGCATTCCGGTCGGCCGCATGGTGAAAAACGAGGTCGAGTCCATTCTGAAATTGGCCGACACGCTCAATCAACGCGTCGTTGGCCAGAAGCATGCCCTGAATATGATTGCCCGGCGCATTCAAACATCGCGCGCGGGATTGGAAAACCCCAGCAAGCCAATCGGCGTATTCATGTTGGCGGGCACATCCGGCGTGGGCAAAACAGAGACGGCGCTAGCACTCGGTGAATCGCTGTATGGCGGCGAGCATAACGTCATCACAATCAACATGAGTGAATTTCAAGAGGCGCACACCGTCAGCACGCTCAAGGGCGCGCCTCCGGGCTATGTCGGTTACGGGGAAGGCGGCATCCTGACGGAAGCCGTGCGCCGCAAGCCGTATAGCGTGGTGCTGCTGGATGAAGTCGAGAAGGCGCATCCGGATGTGCATGAAATCTTCTTCCAGGTGTTCGACAAGGGCTGGATGGAAGACGGGGAAGGACGGGTCATCGACTTCAAGAACACCTTGATCTTGCTGACGACGAACGCCGGAACCGACTTGATCATGAACATGTGCAAGGATCCGGAGTTGATGCCCGATCCCGAGGCGATTGCCAAGGCGCTGCGCGAGCCGCTGTTGAAGATATTTCCCGCGGCGCTGCTCGGGCGCGTGGTGACCATTCCGTATTATCCGCTAAGCGATGAGATGATCGCGGCGATTGCGCGCTTGCAGCTTGGCCGTCTAGAAAAACGGATTAAGCAAAACCACAAAGTTCCCTTCACCTTTGACGATGACGTGGTGAAAACGATCGTCGGCCGTTGCACGGAGCTGGAAAGCGGTGGCCGCATGATCGACGCTATTTTGACCAACACGTTGCTGCCCAGCATCAGTCAGGAGATACTAGAGCGGATGATGGCCGGCCGGAGCGTGCAGCGGATTCACGTTAGCGCATCCGGCAGCGAATTCAGCTATAAATTCGACTAAACCAGGCAAATATTCCGCGCCGGTCGCAGGCTACGAAACACAATAAGACGCCATGAAAGACTTTGAACTCGAATACGACGCTAAGGCTCACTCTTTCAGCGTCAGCCATACCAACATCCTGAAGCAACAGGCCAAGGATTACGAAGAGACCCTGGTCATTAAGCAGCTTCAAATTTCCGTCCAGGTCACGGTCGATAAGGATGTGCGTGTCGCCAATCCTGACGCCGTCGATACGGAAATGCAGATACTGGCCGACGAGTTGGAGGCAGAAGTCCACAAGGAAATCGGCGATCTCGACGCCAAGATTCAGAAACTAAAAAAAGAGGAAGATGCCGGCAACAAAACGGCCTCGGTGGAAGCCGACAAGCTTGTCAAACAAACCAAGAAAAAGCTCGAGAAGCTGGCCGCGGAATTTGGCGGCGAGGTTCGAGTTGCCATCGAAAAAGAGCTGACGCGCCAGAGCCAGGGCAAGGTCAAAGGCCGATCCGCCAGCCGCACGACCTTCCGCGGCTTGGATCTGAATGACGATTTCTTCGACCAGAAGAGCAGTTCCGAGCAATCGGACCCCTACTTTGGCAAACTGGCCCAGGGCTTGGCGGCCAGCGGCAAGGAGATCTCCAAGCTCACGCTGGAGGAGAAATCGCTGCGCCGCTCGTTAGGCGATGACATCCTCCGCGTGCAAAAGCTCGTCGAGGCTAAACGCACCGGATCAACCAAAATCGATATAAAGCAGTTCGCCAAGGACAATTCGAAAGACGCGCGCGGCCTGGAGAGTGCGGCCCAGAAATACATCGATTTCGTCACGGCGCTGAGCGATAAGCTCGAAGCGGCATCCAAGACCTTTGACAACTTCAGCAAGCTGATCGATCAGGCTGAAGACATGGATGACCAAAAAGAGATCGAGAAGCAGGCCGGTATTTATGAAAAAGCCCTGACGACCGTGCAGGGCACGATCGATGAGAAGCTGGCTGCTGGCAAAGCGGCGCTCAGGCTGTTCAAGGACGAGTACGAGACGGGTGCCGCTTGGACTTCGCTCGAAGGGACTCTTGACGGAATTCCAGCCGCCGCCAAGTCTGGCGGATTCTTGCAAGACAGCGGCGCGGCCTTGGTTAAGCTCTCGAAGAAGTAGCTTCTGATTAACGGCTATGGTGTTGGTGAGGCAGCCAGGGCAACCGGTTGTTGCGACTCCGCGGGTTGCAGAATAGCCCGCGTTTCGTTGATTTGCTTGCCGGCGGCGTCCAGAATCTCGAATTGAATAGTTAGGGGCTGGTCGAGCGGCTGGGTTAACCGCAAATTGACCGCCCGAATCAGTCGTTCCGCGTCATTTCTCGTGGCTCCGGTCGCCAATTTCATGCTAAGAGACATGCCGTCTTGATCGGTTGAGGTAGTGGCAATGTCACGATCGTTGGCTGCATCCTGAGCAAGCACCAGTGTGGCAGACCGCGGTGCTTGGGAATCGCTGGTCAATCGAACGGCAATCGTTAGACCGCCCAAGTCATCGGAATCGGGGGAAAACAATCGGGCCTGAGGATCGACCACATGGGCACCGCTGCCACCACCGATTTCCAGGCGGGCCGAGGAGAGTTTGAGCGATGGACCGATTTTCGCGGCGGGCCATTCGAGGGCCGTTTGATCGCGGCTGCTGGTCAAGATGCTGCTGCCGTCGGGCGAAAAATGAACGCTGGTGAGTTCGGCCAGATGTCGTTTGAGGCTCAGAATTTCCTTGCCGGTTTCGAGATCCCAGAGCTTGGCAATGCCATCCTGACTGCCGGTTACAGCGCGGCGTCCATCGGGAGAGATTGCGGCGCTGGTGACGGCGGCGGTGTGCCCTTGCAGAATCAGGCGGTGCGTGGTGTCGCCGGTCGATGCCAGATCCCAAACATAGGCGTTGTTGTCGTCGCAACCGGTGATGGCGAGCGTGCCGTCGGGCGAGAAAGTGGCGAACAACACGGCTTCAACGTGTGGGAGCTTACCGCCAAAGAGCGTGGCCGGCTGTGCGGTTTCAAGGTTCCAGAGGCGGGCGGTGCGATCATCGCTGGCAGTGAGCAAGAGCTTGCCATCGGGCGAAAACACCGCCGACCGCACACGCGCGGCATGGCCGGCGAGCGTGGCAAGGGGCGAGGCGGCTGTGTTGGTTATTTGCCAAACGCGGGCCGTGCCGTCATCGCCAGCAGTAACCAGTTTGGCCTCGTCGCTCGTCTCTTGAGGGGCGAATTCGACGAAGTTGACACCGACCGAGCCGCTGGAGGTGGCATGAGGCCGGACCATTCGCAAACGCACGCGGCCATAATCGCCGTCGGCAGGATCGGCCGACCAGATCTTCACGTCGCCATCGGAGCTGGATGTGGCGACAAGACGGCCGAGTGGTGAAAATGCCGCCGCGGTGAGCGGTCCATGTGGGCTGAACGCGCGTTCCAGATCTCCGCTCTCTGTCCTGTACATCCGAGCTTGGCTGCCGCCGATTGTGATGATTCGCTGGCCATCGGCGGATAAGGTGGCGGACCAAATCGCCCCGCGGAGTTCGCGACCGTTCCACATTGGGGCCAGCGTCGTCGCCGACAAATCCCATTTCCACAGGTGGCTGCGGCGATCGCCGGTGGAAGTAAGAACCGCACTTTGTTGTTGTGGGTGAAAGGCAATGCTAGTCACGGATCGACCGCGCATGGATACATCGCAGGTGCGAATTTGTGTTCCGTTATTGGCGTCCCACAGTGTGGCCCGTTGCTCATCTTTGCCAGAGTGTGACAGTGTGATTGCCCAGGCGCCGTTGGCAGATAAATCCAAATTGTGAACGCTGCCGGGATGTCGCAGCACAAGCGGCAGCCGTTCGGCGGTCGAGGCGTCATGCACCAGCACGGTGTGATCTTGCCCCGCTGAAAAAACTCGCCGGCCGTCGGGCGTGAAGCGGAGGGCAGTGATGCCATAACCGGGAGAGTGTCCGGTGAGTTGGCCTTCGCTGCGAATCGCATTCGAGTCCGCCGGAAGGCTCCAGATGCGGACATTGCCCAGCACATCACCCGTTACGATTTTTAGTGAGCTCGATGCTGATGGCGGAGAAAATGCGGCCGCTGAAACATCACCTTTATGACCCGAAAGCGTGACTGGAGCGGCCGAAAGCGAATCGAGCTGCCACAACTGAGCGGCGGTACTCGCACTTCCGGTGACGAGCCATCGACCATCGTGCGAGACCGCGAGCGTGCCCAGGGTGCCGGTGTCCTTGATGCGGTGGAGTTGCCCACTCGTGCTGCGATCCCAGATGCGGACGGTTCCGTCCCCCGCGCTGGTGACCATGCGCTGTCCATCGGGTAGGAAAGCCGCGCTCGTCGCCAAAAAATCGTGTCCCTCTTTCAAGCGAGCGGATAGTCCCGGTTCGTTCGGGTCAGCCGCCTGGTCCCCTTCGTCGAAAACCATCAACGGCTCGCGAGTGGCACGGTTCCAGACGAGCGCACGGCGATCACGGCTGGCGGTAATCACACGCTTGCCGTCTCGCGAGTAGCTGGCCCAATTCACCGCATCTTCATGCCCACGAAGAACTTTTACTTCCTGATAATCGTGCGCGTCCCACAGCTTGACTGAGCCGTCGAGACTGCCGCTGACGACGAAACGCGAATCAGCGCCCAGCGCGCTGCCGCGAACCCAGCCGCCATGACCGCGCAGAACGGTAGAGAAACTGGGGTTTTTGGCATCGGTGGTAAATTCCCAGCGGCGAACGGTGTTGTCATCGCCACTGCTAAGCAGAACCAAACCATCCGACGAAAAACTCAGATCGCGAACATCCGCTGAGTGCCCGCTCAAACGAATATCGGCCGTGTGAAATGCCGCGGGTGTGGCGGCGACGTTGGCCGCGGCACGACTTTGAACCAAGTCGCGAACGATTTCGTCGTATTTTACGCGAAGATTCTTGGTCGTTTTCCAAATCTGGATGTCGCGATCCCGGCCGGCCGACGCGATCCACGTTCCTTGAGGAGAGCAAGCGACGGCATATACCGGAGAGGCATGGCCGCGATAAATTCTCGCTTCGCCGGTCGTTTTGTTCCAAATACGCACGGTCGCGTCGTCGCCGCCGGTGACGATCGATCCATCCGCGGGGTTGAAGGCGGCATTCCAGACTGGCCCCGAATGCCCAAAGAAGGATTGGCGAACTTCCTGCGTAGGCAGATTCCAGAGCGTTACCGCACCATCACGCGAGGTGCTGACAAGCTCGTCTCCCGCAGGAGCAAAGGTGAGTCCCAGGACGCCAGCCGAGTTGCCGGCGAGTGACTGCGAATCGCGCGTGAAGCCATTACCATTGCGGCGAGCGAAGTGAATCTGTCCCCGGTCGAATTGGCCGGCGAAGGCCACTGTTTTGCCATCGGGCGAGAAGCAAATCGCCTGAACGGGCCCGCCGACGGCCAACTCTTGTACTCTTTTGAACTGACTTGCTTCGGCCTGCACATCGAGAATCACGACTTGGCCGCTGGCGGTGCCCAAAGCGACCAACTTTCCATCCGGAGAGCGGGCCAGCGATTCAACACGCGAGCCGACGTCTTGCTCCGCCAATTGCAGCCCGCAGAGCTGCTTGAGATAGCCCCATTCCCAGTGCCGAAAATAGGACCACTGCGAAGCTTGATAATCGTTCAAAAGTCGCTGAGCATCGCGAAACGCGTTGTTGTCGATTCGTTCGGCGGCCACGCCAATTTGTGCCCGATAGGAAGCAGCAGCCGCGTTTTGCTCCTCTTGGCGTGCGGTTTGAGCCTCGGAAATTGCCGATTGCTTGGCGGCCACCAGCGCGACATTGCTGTTGACGAGACGCGACTGCGTTTTGGTTAGCTCGCTATTGGCGGCCTCGACGTTTTTCTTTTCGTTTTCGAGCTTGGTTTGAGCGACGTTCAAATCGCCAATGGTTTGGCTCAGATCCTTGTTAATGCGGCCGATCCGCCGATATTGACCGCTGATGAAGAGCAACCCGCCACCCAGAATCACGAAAATGAGCGCTGCCATGCCGATGGCCATGCGGCGGAGCGCGCGAATGCGATCTTGTCGGGCATTGCGCTCGCGTTGTGCCGCGGTCAGTCGCTTTTTCAAAGCGGCCTGCTCGCTTTGCCGATCGTCGAGCAGCGAAATGCCTAGGTCGAAATCTCCTTTTTTCAAGGCCATGCCGGCATAGGCGAGCTTGGCGTCGATCTCGCCGTGTTTGGCGTGTTCGTTGTCCAACCACAACGAGCGAGCCTCTTGAAAGGCGAACAGGGCTCGCGAGAAATCCTGGTAATCCTCGGTGCGGCGAGCCTCGGCCAGATCTTGCTCGGCCCGCTCCGAGAGCGCGGTGCTTTCCGAGTGGGATTGGTATTCGTGAATTGCCGATTGAAATGCCTGGACGCTGGGGTGGCGATCGGCCGGAAGCGTGGACATCGCCTTCATGGCGATATTCAACAGCTCGCCGGATTTATCGGTCGGAGCAATTTCGTTGCGAGCAGCTGCGTACAGGCAGCTCATCACGTCCTGGCCATAGTGGGGCGGACGGCTGGTGACAATTTCGTAGAGGATCGCGCCCAGCAGATAGACATCGCTGCAAGGACCGATCGTCTCAATCGGGCCGGTGGCCATTTCGGGTGCCATGTAGGCCGGAGTGCCACCCATGCTGGCCGACTGCGAGATTCGCCCGTCCTTGACCATGAGATTGGTGGAAAGCGCGATGCCCCAGTCCATGACCAGGACTTCACCGAAATCGCCGAGCATCACGTTTTCGGGTTTCAGATCGCGATGAACGACGCCGCGCGAATGGGCAAAGGCAATGGCATTGGCCACGCTCATCAGAATTCGCAAATTCTCGGCGAGCGACTTCTGGCGGATGACATCGCACCAGGGAGTTCCTTTCACCCGCTTCATCGAATAGAAGAGGCTGCCCACGTCGCTCGTACCGAGGTCGTAGATGGGAACGATGTTGGGGTGATCGAGTTCGCCGGTGACAACCGCTTCTGACAAAAACTTGTTGCGGTGATCTCGCTTGTGTGCGAATTCATCGCGCAGCATTTTCACCGCGACAACACGATCGACCGAAGCCTGCCGCGCGGCATACACCAAGCCGACGCCGCCCTCGCCAATGACCTCTTGCAGCTCGTACTCCGCGCCGTGGCCGCTGGCTTCCCCCGGTTGGCCTAGTCGGAACGGCCTCACGAGGACATCAGAAATCGCGGCATCTGGATCGCTTTCCACTGCCTTGATCGTCATCGAAGGCAAGGCGGCCACGGTCAATGCCCCGCGCCACACCTGATCGATGGGCGGCGGAGGCACTGAGGGGGGAGTGGTCGGCGGTTCCAACCGTTTTTCCAACCCCGGCGGCATGACAAAGGCTGAAGAGAACGCAGCCGTGGGAGTGCGCAGCGGGGCCAGGTCGCTAGGCGGCAAATTGGTGATCGTCGCGCTAGCCTGCGAAGCAGAGACACCCCGCTCCACAAGCGTGCGCACGATCTCGCTCATGGGGAGCGAGTCTTCATCCTTCGGTGGGGCGGAGGCATCCTCCTCCCAGCTCAAAATGCTGCCGCAGCGCGGGCAGCGGCCTCCGCGAAGCCGGTCGCTGGATGCTCCGAGTTCTGCACTGCAAAAAGGGCAATTCAACATGCGCAGCTCGTATCAGGCCACATTGGACGGGGAAAGTTTACAGGGGAGCGGTCGCTTCCACCAACGCCAGCCCAGGCCGGAGCGGCGCTGTCCGATTTGCTCCGCCATAGCATCTACCTCGTCAGCAAACGGGCGGATGGTTGTATCACGGACCACAAATGCCGCCGCGGCCAAGGCGAGACCTTGCGCAGGGCCAAACGACGACCGTGAAGATGCCCCGGCTGGTGGTTGCAGTACGGGCGGGGGCAAAGCGTCTGTTCGTTCTGCTGGCGGGAGTTGTTCGAAACTGGGTTGTGCGGGTTCGAGGTCCGTCTTGGCACCTGTGTCGGCATCACTGGCCGATTCCACAGGGCGGCCGCCACGGACGAGCACGTCGATAATAAGGCGCTGCTCGTTACCACCCTCTAACATCAGGTACAAGCGATAACGATCGTCGGGCAAGCGTCGCAAGACGGCTGGCAGATCGGCCAGCCATTCGGCCGGCAACTTGAAGGCGAATTCTTCCCGCACGTTGTCCGCTTCGTCGATCGGAACCACCACGCGCACCTCGATAAAGCGCGTGGCAACGGCGACCTCTTCTGGCTCGACGGGCATCTCCACGACCGCAGCCGCCACTTGTGGCGGAACAATCGGAACCGGAAGGGGGGAGTCAATGCGCGTGAGGATCGGAATTCGAGGCGTCGGCTGCGGAGCACTCAGCCGTAAATTAGGAGGCGTAAAGGAAAGCTGGCTAATTGTGATGTCGTTTCCATTGCCACCGTTGTAGATCAAGTTGCCACGAAATGAGCCCACCTGCACACGTTGCACGCCACCATCGACGAACAGCGAACCGGAATTGGGTGCGAAGCCGACCGCGAGTGGCGGGATGGGAGATATGACGTTAACGAGCACGATGTCGCCGAGCGAAGTCGAAAGTTGGCTCGCGCCGTTCAATTCGAGGATCGGCTCGTCGAACACCAGATTTCCCATCACGACAATTTGATCGTAGTGCGCGCCCGGCAGGTTGTAGGGAGGATTGATGTCGATGACGAGTCTCGCTCCATGGTCGAAAATAACATCACCATCGACAGTCAGCCGGCCGGTAGCGCCAAGGCTGGCCCCCATGTTGATGACGCCATTTTGCAAGGCATGCACGCTGCCGACCACGCGGCCATCACCGCCGAGCAACGTGTTGGCTCCAAGCACTAGCGTGCCTTGCAAGGTCTCGAAGACCACTCCGCTGGGAACCGCGGGATCGAGAAAGTACGATCCGCCGGAAAATGTGACGCCTGCCCCGAATAGCGTCGTCTGAATCGAAGTGACTCGCGTGGTTGCGGCTGTTGTGAGCCATTGCGGGCCGGCGGAAGTAGTGGATAGCTCAGTAGCGGTGAATCGAAGAGGATTGCCCTCGCTGCCAATCTGACCGATGGGCGCAACGAGAGTCACGATGTTGCCCTGCAAAACACCGGTGGTGGGAGCGATGATATCGCCGCCGCCGGCACGCAACGTGACGTGATCGTTGGCCGTGACGATTCCCACGCCGAGGGTTGCCAGATTGATGGGGCCATTCAAAGCCTCCACCAAGATAATGGCGTTGGTCGCGCTGCTGCCCAGTTCAGGAACCTGGTTAAAGGAGATGCCAGAGGGGTCGGAAACTTGTAGCGTGAGATCGCCCGACGAGTTTAGCCGCCACTGATCGCCGTCGGTGCCTAACGAATCGACCAGCACGTTCAGTGCTTTGCCAGTGCCCGTGGTCGTGAACGATAGCTGCCTGCCCGCTTCGGCGGCGAGGGCAACTTCGATGGTTAGCGACTCGGCCGATTGCAGGAAGATGCTGCCGGTGCTCGCGGTGGCCGAAACCGTGCCTTGCAACACCGTTACAAGCAACGGATCGTTGCTGGAGCCGATGTTGTTTCCGGCAGTGAGTATGAGCGCCTGGCCGGCTTGACTGGCTATCACGTCGGTGTTGGCACCGCCGGAGCTGAGAATGGAACCGTCAGCGTTGAGAGTAACTTGTGCGGCAGTGAGCGCCCCACCGTTGCTGGAAAAATCGATATTGTGACCCGCGCCCAGGGCCCTCAGCGTCACGCGGTCGTTGGCGATCTGAAAATCGCTGAAATTGTTCAGACTCATGGAGCCGTTCTGAGCCGTCAGATGCACTTCAACATTCGCGCCATCCGCTTGCAGATTCGAGATTCGTGCCCCGACGATATCGCCGCTGGAAACGGCGAGCCAAATATCGCCCACTTCGGCGTGGAGCGAGAGATTGCCTGTGCCCGGATTCAGCACGATGGACTGCGTCGAGACACCAATGGAACTGCTAGTGAGAGAGACTGCCCCGTTGGCATCGATCGTATCAATGGCGGCTCCTGTTCCGTCTTGAGTGATGAGCCCGGTCACGTCGGCGGTGAAGGAAGTGGCCGCAATCACCGTGCTGCCAACAAAGTGCATGTCTCCACCGGTGCTGCCCAGAATCCAGCGGTCATTGAAATCGCTATTGGCGAGTAGATCGATGCCACCGGCAGCCTGAATATTGACATCCTAGTTGCCGTTGCCAGTCGTCACCTTATCGAGCCGGATTCTGCCGGCCGACTGCAAGTAGATATCGCCAGTGGTGGTGGTCGTGCGAACGAAGCCCGTCGGTGAAGTAATGTCGATGTCCAGTGGTGTTCCGCTCTCGCCAATACCCAAGGCACCATTCAGCACGATGCTATTGGCGGTCACGTCTGGCGTACTACTGATGCTTCCCACAATACTACCGGCCGTGCTTCGCAGAGAAACTGTGGTTCCGGTGAGGTTGACGCCGGTAAGGAAGATAATGTCGTCCACGGCGGTCAACGACAGGTTATCTTCAGTGTTCCAATCTGATTGAAGTTGAATTCCCCCGACGGTCGCTCGGGCGAAGATGTCCTGAACGGTTGGGTCTTCGGCGTCGATGTTGCCCAGCAGCAGCTCTTCGGGACTGGCCAGATAAATGTTGCCGAGCGCCCCGGTGGTCACCGCGGAGACAGTTCCCGCGCCCGCCCTGACCACCAATGGCGTCACGGTGCTGGTGCCAATTGGTCCGCCGCTGCGGAGCGTGATAGTGCCGTTCGCACTACTGGTGTCGATGACGGCACCCGTGCCAGGCTGGGTAATAGTGCCGGCCACGTCGGCATTGAAGGAAGCAGCCGTGATGACCGTGCTCCCCAGGAAACGTAGATTTCCCGCGGTGCTACCCAGGTTCCAGTTATCGCCGAAATTGCTACTGGCCAATAAATCGATGCCGCCGGCTTGATACGGTGACGACTGGCAACGGCAACG
>JANNTN010000179.1:0-3488 GCA_031394445.1 Anatilimnocola sp. | reverse complement strand
CGAGTTTTGTCGCCTTGTGAATAAGAGCTGAACCACAAACCCTCGCCCCAGCCCTCTCCCAGAGGGAGAGGGAGAGAATTCGGATGGGCAGATGGCTGCGGTGCCTGGTTCCATACATTCATTTTCGTTAACTCAGGCGCGGTCGATCGTTCACGACCAGTTCACGCCGGTGGCGTGGATTTATTGGGTTGATTTTCTGACGACTATTTTGGTGGGGCACCTGTTTTTTGCCCTGACTCGGCTGGCGTTTGAAACACCGATTGGATCGCCGGTGCTGAAGGTGGTGCTCGTCTGCAGCGCGTTCTGCGTGCAGTGTGCTTGCTACTATCGCGCGGTCATGTTCGTGCATGAGCTGGTGCATTTGCCGGAGAAGAAGCTGCGGCTGTTTCGCATTGTGTGGAATTTGCTGTGCGGTATTCCCTTTCTGGTGCCGTCGTTCACGTATTACACCCACTTGGATCATCATCGCGGGAAATCGTTCGGGACGGAGCATGATGGCGAGTATTTGTCGCTGGCAAATCTGTCGCCGGGGTGGATTGTGATTTATCTGACGCAGGGATTGTGGGTTCCTGTGCTGGCGATTTTGCGATTCGGGCTGTTGACGCCGCTGACGTGGGTTTGCCGGCCGCTGCGATGGCTGATTTTACGGAGAGCCTCGTCGTTGGTAATGGATCCGTCGTATGTTCGGCCCGTGCCAAGCGCCACGGCTGTGCGAATCATTCGGTTGCAGGAAGTGGCGTGCTTTTTGTTTCTCGTGGCAGTCTGGGCGTTTGCGTTGTGCGTGCTGCAGCGCTGGCCGATTCTGTATTTAGTTCAGGGGTATGCGACGGCGGTCGTGTTGGTGACGATGAACGCGGTGCGGACACTGGCTTCGCATCGCTGGACCAGTGACGGACATGAAGAGACATTCGTCGAGCAGATGCTCGATTCAGTCACGCTGGATAGTGATTCGCTACTGGCGATTCTCATCAATCCGGTGGGGCTGCGCTATCATGCGACGCACCATCTGTTTCCGTCGATGCCGTATCACAACATGCGGGCGGCTCACAAACGGCTGCTGGCACAATTGCCGGCTGATTCACCGTATCGGCGAACGGTGAGTTATTCCATCTGGCCGGTGATTGCGGAGTTGTGGCAAACGGCGGCTCAGAGCCGAGCGGAATCGGATGAAACTTTGCAGGACATAGCCTCCTCGCCGTGGCAAGTTGCGCGGACATCGTCGTGAACCGAAACAGCTCTTGATTCGGGCGGGCAATTTGGCGAAAACTGTGGGCACGATTTCGTCCTTATAATCGAGCCGACCGTGAGTCTGACTACCGATCAATCGCCGCCGCCGCGGTTTGTGCCCAAGTTTCATCTGCGCTTGTTGGGGAGCGCGGCTCCTGTTTTTCCCGGCTTTGAAGTCGATATTTTGGCCCGCATTCCGGATGCGGAGCGTGAAGACGCGGTGTGGCATCGCGAGCGGGCCAAGGCGATGATCAAGGCCCATCCGGAAATCAAGAATCTGTTTGGCAACGATCCGACGACGGCGTTTTGGTGCCTGGCGGCGGCGGGAACGCAGATTGGTTTGGCTTTTGCCGCGAGCTTTGGGCCGTGGTGGCTGACGCTGCTGTTGGCGTATGTGATAGGCTCGTCGATCAACGTCATGCTGTTTCAACTTGGGCACGAGTGCGTGCATGGGCTGGTGTTCAAGCGGCAGTTTTGGAACCGGATTTTGTTCACAGTCACGACGCTGCCGATGTTTTTGTCGGGGCATCACACCTGGTGGCCGGAGCACTTGGTTCATCATACGGACATGGGGGCGAAGAAGGATTTTATTACACGGCGGCGGACGTTCTTTTTGGGGACGCGGCCGACGAGCCCGCTGTTTTTGCCTTACTCGTTGTTCATGCTGGTGACGCAGGTTGCGCGGAGCTGCGTGGGGCTGGTGATGTATGTGTTTGGTTCGCTGTTACGCGGGCGGCTGAAGCCGGGGCCGCGGGCGCTGGCGGTGTTGGCGGATGAGCATTTGGTTTCGGGTTACGAGCGGGAGGGTTTCACGACTTGGGCCGTGTGGTATCCGCTGATAAATCTGGGCACGTGTGCTGTGCTGTTTGCGGTGGGGGGCTGGAAATCGGTGGTGTATTTGCTGGCGAGTCAGGCGTTTTTCACTGGGTTTCTGCATCCGTATTGCTTGGGGTGGGTGCTGGGGATTTCGCATTTTCACGGGGCGCGGCGGTATCAGCCGACGGCTTCGCACTATGGTTGGTTTGTCAATTTGGTTTCGTTCAACGCGGGGCTGCATGTGGAGCATCACGATTTGATGACGATTCCGTGGCGGCGGCTGCCGGAGTTGCGGCGGATCGCGGCGGATTTTTATGACGATTTGGAAACGATTCCATCGTACACATGGCTGGCGCTGCAGTTTGTGTTTGCGGGGCCGCAGTATTTCGAGCAGAATTTCAATCACGAGGCGCATCGGAACGCGGCGCGGTTTTTGGCGGAGCGTGAGGGAGTAGCGGAGCTATAGGAACGGCGCGGAGCGTCGGAGTCGTTCGTTACCACGTAGAGCGCGGGAACGAGAGACGGGGCGAGAAAATTTTGTATGGCCGCATGGCGACGTGAGATTGCGGTGGCGGTGGCTTATGCCGGCTTGCTCGTGCTGCTGGGGGTGGCTGCGCCGGCGTTTTATCGGGGGGATCAGTTTCGGGCGATTTTGGTGGCGAGTAGCCCGGTGCTGGTCGCGGCGATCGGCATGACGCTGGTGATTCTGTCGCGGAACATCGACATTTCGATCGGGTCGCAGTTTTCGGTGTGCGGGATCTTGGTGGGGCTGATGGCGGCGAGTGGCTGGCCGATGCCGCTGGTGGGTGTTGGGGCTGTGGTGATTGGTGGGTTGCTTGGCGCGATCAATGGCGGACTCATCGCGGGGCTGGGGTTGCCGTCGATTGTGGTGACGTTGGCGACGATGGTGATCTGGCGCGAGTCGCTGCGGTGGTGGCGAGAGGGAGAGTTTGTGCGTGGGCTGCCGAGTGGCTTTCAGTGGTTTGGCATCGGCCAGGATGCGGGGCAGTGGCTGGTGGTGGGGTTGAGCGTGGTGATGTTTGTCGTTTTCGCGTGGTGCTTGAAATATCTGCCGCCGGGACGGGCAGTGTATGCGACGGGGTCGAATCCGGAGGCGGCGTTTTTGGCGGGAATTCGTCCGCGGCGTGTGGTGTTTAGTGTGTTTGTGCTGATGGGGGCTTTGACGGGAGTGGCGGCGCTGTTGCACTCGGTGCGTTTTGCGTCGGTCGATCCGTCAGCCGGGACGGGGTTGGAATTGCAGGTGATTGCAGCAGTGGTGGTGGGGGGCGTGGCGATTTCGGGCGGCCGGGGCACACTGGTGGGGGCGGCGCTGGGGGTGTTATTGCTCACGACGATCCGGCCGGCGCTGGTGTTTCTGGGGGCGGAGGCGCACTGGGAGAAGGCGATTCAAGGGGAAAATTCTTCTGCCACTAACGATGCCCCAC
>JANNTN010000177.1:0-1754 GCA_031394445.1 Anatilimnocola sp. | reverse complement strand
GGCATGGTTGCGCGCAAGGAGGACTTGCCGACCGCACTTGGTGTGTGCCTTCGAAAGAGTGCGATTGTCTCCCAGATATACATTGCAATTCGGGCGAAAAACCGGACGGAAAAATGGCGGTTGGAGGCAAGAATTTGGGAAATTTTTTTTGAGGAGCTGGAAGTCTCTCATTCCACGCTCCCGATGCGAACCTTTGTGCCGAAATTCGCCTCCAAAAATACCCCGGCTATTGCGCCAGAGTGACCAACTGACCCTGCCATGCCGTGATTAGCCCTATGCCAGCCGTGAAATCAGCCCCTACAACTTGCCAATACACGCCAAAACCGGCCCTCCCAGCAAACCTCAACCCCCCGGTTGTCGGTTGCCGATTTGCCCTGGGTCACCTATCCTGAAATACTCGCGGCTAATGCGTATTTCCGCGGAAACGACCGTCGAATTGCCCCGAATTGCGTGCCAGGACCGAAAGAATATGCCCACTGCAACAGCGACCGCCAGCGACACCCAACTGATGAGTGGGGCCGACATCCTCGTGAAGTCGCTCGTCGATCACGGCGTGGAAATCCTGTTTGCCTATCCCGGCGGCTGTAGCATGCCGATGCACCAGTCGCTCACAAAATACTCCGATCGCATCCGCACGATCCTGCCGCGACACGAGCAAGGCGGGGCGTTTGCCGCTCAGGGCTATGCTCGCAGCACGGGCAGGGTCGGCGTGGTTATGGCAACCAGCGGTCCCGGCGCGACCAATCTGGTCACGGCGATTGCCGATGCCAAGCTCGACAGCGTTCCGCTGGTGGCAATTACGGGCCAGGTGCCGACGTGGAACATTGGCCTGGATGCCTTTCAAGAAACGCCGATCGTCGAGGTCTGCCGCGGCATCACCAAGCATCACTACATGGTGACCGACATCAAGGACTTGGCCCGCGTGATGCGTGAAGCGTTTTTTATCGCGACGACCGGGCGACCGGGGCCGGTGCTGGTCGATATGCCGAAGAACATTCAGCAGACTTCGTGCATTCCCGATTGGGACGAGCCGCTGAACTTGCCCGGCTACAACGGCAAGCAGCGTTTGGCCCGCCCGGAACAGATCAAGCAAGTTGTCGCGGCGATCAAGCTGGCCAAGCGGCCGATTATTTATGCCGGCGGCGGCATCATCAGCAGTGGCGCGAGCGACGAGCTGCTGGAATTCGTTCGCAAGACGGGCATTCCGATCACGATGACGGTGATGGGCCTCGGTGGTTATCCGTCGGAAGGGCCGCTCTCGCTCGACATGCTGGGCATGCACGGCAGCGTGTATGCCAACTGGGCCGTGAAGGATTGCGACTTGCTCATCGCGCTCGGCGTCCGCTTCGATGACCGCGTGACCGGCAAGCTCGAAGCGTTTGCCAAGCATGCCAAGATCATTCACGTCGATATCGACCCTTCCGAGATCAACAAGAACAAGGAAGCTCATATTCCGATTTGCAGCGACGTGAAATACGCGCTGACCGAGATCAACAAGACCGTTGAGCCGCCGACCGACATCTCTTCGTGGGTCAAGCTCTGCCTCGATTGGAAGAAGCAGCAGCCCTTCAAGTACGACCAAAATTTCGATGGCATTCTGCAACAGCACGCCATTGCCGAACTGTCGCGCCTGACGGCGAATCGCAAAACGTACATCACGGTCGGCGTCGGCCAACATCAAATGTGGTCAGCGCAGTTCTACAAATTCCGCCAGCCTCGAACGTGGCTTTCGTCGAGTGGCCTGGGGACGATGG
>JANNTN010000149.1:0-4717 GCA_031394445.1 Anatilimnocola sp. | reverse complement strand
GGGCCGATGGAGCTGTTTCTGGTCGAAGAGGCCGCGGTGCTGTATGGAGTCGGGGTCTGGGGAATCATGCTGGTGGCTTATGCGCTGTTCGTCGCTCTGATCGTGCTGATGCTTCGCCCGCGGCTAGTGATCTACAACATCTCGCTCGACCAGGTTCGGCCCGTGGTGGCCGATGTCGTTTCGCGGCTCGATCGCGACGCACGCTGGGCCGGCGAAAGCCTCGTCATTCCTCAGCTCGGCGTGCAGCTCCATCTCGAAGCAGCTCATCTGATGAAAAACGTGCAACTCGTTTCGTCAGGTCCGCACCAAAATCTTTACGGTTGGCGGCATTTAGAGCTGGAGCTGCGGGCGGCCCTGCGGCGAACGCCCACCACGCCCAACGCCCATGGCGGCATTCTGCTCGCCACCGGCCTAATGCTGGCCGCCGCCATCACCTTTTTGCTGGCGCGCGACCCAGCAGGTGTCATGCAGTCGCTAAACGAAATGTTGCGGCGTTAAGCGGCTCGCCGCAGCGGTGCCTGCTTGCGGGAAGAACCTGCCACGGACAAAGCAGCTACCGCGGGGTCATTCTGCAAGGCATCCGCCATCTGCTCCAATTGCTCGATCACCGATAGCGAAAGGTCGAGAAAAATCCACTTGCGGCCCGCAAACTGACAGGCCCCGCCGGCTACGCCGCCGAGCCATTCCTGCCGCACGGTATAGCCAGCACGTTCGGCCACATCCTTCAACCGTTCGAGTCGTTCGATCGTATGCATCCCAGCATCCCCCAACTACCTGCGTTGTTGCCGCGATCCTTCGCGAGGGCGGATTGTAGCGTGAGCCAGTGATGGGGCACAGTTGAATTCGTCGATAGTCAAAAGCAGCACTAACTATTGTCCCTTCAGGATGTTAAGTCACCGATAGCAGGCAATTCCGGCGAACCGGGCGAACCCGGCAAGCGGGGAAGCTGCCGCAATTTCGCTGGCTTAGGTTGAATCACGCTCTTCCCCATGATGCACTCACCGGCTGATAGCAATCGCAGCGAATCGGAATGGCAACTCCGGGTTGCGGCCCTGGAGCAACAACTCGCTCGCGCGCAGCGTCTCGCGGCCCTGGGCGAATTGCTCGGCACGACAACGCACGAATTCAACAACGTGCTGATGACGATTTTGAACTACGCCCGCATGGCGCAGCGGCACAAGGACGAGCCAACGCGCGACAAAGCCATCGAAAAAATTCTGGCGGCGACGCAACGAGCGACGAAAATCACCAGTTCCATTCTGGCCGTTGCCCGCAATCGCTCCGGCGGCTTCGAATCTACCAATCTGAAAAAGATCGTCGAAGAAACGCTCGTGCTGATGGAAAGGGATCTCTCAAAATATCGTATCGCGCTCGAAATGCAGTTGCCGGATGTTCCCGATGTGCTCGCGATGGGCAACCAGATTCAACAGGTGCTCCTCAACTTGCTGATCAACGCCCGGCAAGCGATGCCGAATGGCGGGCGAGTGATTATTCGTCTGGAACACGACGTTGCCTCGGACATGGTCGATCTCGTCGTCCGCGACACGGGTAGCGGAATCCCGGCTGACAAGCTGCCGCGGATCTTCGAGCCGTACTTCACGACCAAAAGCGGCCCCGATGAAACCGGAGTGGGCGGCACCGGCCTCGGCTTGTCATCCTGTCGCCAAATCATCGAATCGCACCGCGGCCGCATCCGCGTCGAAAGCACACCGGGCAAAGGCACGCAGTTCACCATCAAGCTGCCCGTGGCCAAACCCGCCCCTTTGCCGGCCGATCCCATCGCATTACCCGTCGAACAGCTTGCGAACGCCACCATTGCGGCACGAACGTCGGTTTAGCGTCGTTCCAGGCCGAATTGTTTGAGGTATTTCGCCTCGGCGGCGGTCATCTCTGCTTTCGCGTCGTCGGTTGTGTCGTCATGGCCGACCAGATGCAGGCAGCCGTGAATGATGTAGAGCAATAACTCGTCGTTCATGGTCCACTCGTAGCGAGTTGCCTCGCGAGCGGCATAGTCGGAACTGGCGATGATCTCGCCGTCGAGTGCGTTTCGCTCCTCGTCATATTCCAGCACGAAGCTGAGCACGTCCGTCGGATAATCGTGTTCGAGAAACTGCCGATTCAGCTCGTGCATCCGCTGATCGTTCACCACGCCGACACTGATCTCGGCTGATTCAATTCCGGCGTCCGTCAGAACCGAGCGGATCGCCTTCTTCAGCCGCGACGTATCAATCGCGTGGGTCTGATCGTCGGTATTGATTTCGATCTTGAAGGACATGCTTCTACGGCAGATCGTGCGGCGACATGCCGATATCCACAATGCTGCACGCTTGAATCACGTTTAGCCCGGCTTTCTCCGCCGCGGCGACTAGTTCTTCGCTCTCGCTGCCGGGATTCAGCCACAACTCGTTGCAGCCGCGAGCAGCAATTTGCGGCAGCATTTTCAAGCTGACCGCCGGTGGCAGATACACGCTGATGCGGTCCAGCTTCACATCCGGCGGAATATCGGATAGCGAGTGCCGAACAGGCAGCCCCTCGATCTCGCCCCCTTTGGGATTCACGGGATACACCGTGTACTCCTTCGCCAAAAAGGCCCGCACGGCCTTATTGCCGAACTTACTACGATCGACGGAAGCACCAAGGATAGCGATGGTGGGCATGGGAGAAATTTTCGATCTCAGATTTCAGATTTGGGATTTATGATTTTAGGCTTCGTCGATGACGGGGTTGGTAAGCTGCCCGATCTTCTCAATCTCGATCGTGCAGGTATCGCCCGCTTTCAAAAACACTTGCGGCTTACGCGCGGCGCCGACGCCGTGGGGCGTGCCGGTCATGATGACGGTGCCGGGCAGCAGCGTGGTGCTGCCGCTGAGAAAGGCGATCAGCGTCCGCACGTCAAAGATCATGTCCTCGGTGGTCCAGTCCTGCATCGTCTCGCCGTTCAGCACAGTCTTGATCTTCAGCGCGTTCGGGTTGGGAATTTCGTCTTTCAGCACCAGCGCCGGGCCGAGCGGGCAAAACGTGTCAAAGGTCTTGCCGCGGCACCACTGCCCGCCGCCAAAATCTTTCTGCCAGTCGCGGGCCGAAACGTCGTTGCCGCACGTATAGCCCAGCACATAGTCGAGGGCATTCTCCTTCGTCGCGTTTTTGCACGCCTTGCCAATGACCACGGCCAGCTCGCACTCGTAATCGACCTGCGTGCTCTTCAGCTTCGTCGGCAGCACGATCGCATCCCCCGGGTTCTGCACCGCCCCGGGATTCTTCATGAACAGCACCGGAAACTGCGGAATCGGGTTCTTCCCCTCCTCCGCGTGCTTCTTGTAATTCAGCCCAATGCAAAAAATCGCCGTCGGCTGAATCGGTGCCAGCAGCTTCTTCACATCCGCCTTGCGATTGCTCACCGTATGAGTGCCATAAATATCGCCATCGATTTCGAGGCCAGAGCCATCGGCCTGCTGAGAAGCGAATTTGGTTGTGCCAGCGGAGTCGGAATAGCGGATGATGCGCATGGGAAGATTCAGAGGTCAGAAGTCAGAGGTCAGGAATGCAATTCGTGTGATGAACATATTAGCGAATTGGAAGGGTGTTCGGTATTGAGTGAGTTGGAGGAATTGGGAGGCGACAAACCCATGGGCTTGGGCGCGAAAATTTGGAGATTTTTTCTGCTCCGGAGGTTGAGGGATTGTCGGAAAGTGTTGGTGGGTCAGTGGTTGTGGAATCGGAGGGTTGAACGGGGGCGCTCAACTCGAGCGTTTCTTTAGCGGGTGGTTCTTCGTCGGTAATTGATGGGTTGGAGGTTGATTCGGGTGTGGTTCCGAGAAGAGTGTGGAGTGTTGTGGTGATAAAGGAATGGATGTCGGGGACGGGAGGGACGCGGCCGGCGGCTTGGGCGCGCCAGCGGCAGAGGAGGCCGTGTACGGCGGGGAAGAGGTTTTGCTCGGCAGCCGATGCGGGGGTGGGCTCTTTGGCTTCGAGATTGTTGAGACTGTGCAGGGCCTCCGTGGCGCGGACGAGAAGGCGGACGGCGGAGAGATTGACCGTGGGGAGGTTGCGGGTCGTTTCCTCAGACCAGACTTCGGTGCCGTGGATCGTGCGCTTCTTGGTGGTGGTGAGGGGAGCGGGTTCGTTTTCCATCGCGGCGGTGGCCCACTCGATGGCGCGGGTGAGGCGGAGCTTGTGCGTGGCGGTGGAGAGTTGCTGGCGGGCCACGTGGTCTTTGATGTGGGGATCGGAGGGATCGCCGCCAGCCACGAGCCAGCGGTCCACTTTTTTCACGATTTGTGAGACGCGGCTATGGGTGACTTTGTTGTCCACGGCGACTTCCCATTAGAGATGACGCCAGATTTTGACGCGGCGATAGATTTCCAGGTCGCGGTCGCAAGGCCGGCGGAGACCGAGAGGGGTTGTTGCGGGTTGGTTGGCGACGGAAGTGGACGTGCTGGCGTTTGGGGCGAGTTCTTGCGACATGGAAACCTCCTCGATGCAGAATTCAGAAAGCAGAAATTGAACAATAGTACACGTTACTATTTGCTCAAAAGAATCGAGGGTTGGCAAGGAAGTTGTTGTCGGATTTTTGGGTTTAGCGCGAGTTGAGCGAGCGCAAGTTGTTGGAGGAGAGGGGTTAGCGGCGAGGGAACTATTTTCCTGGTGGGGAGGAGAAATGGACTAGTGCCACGATTCCTAAATGGCGACGGATGGGAGGGCGGACTTGGTCAGTTTG
>JANNTN010000096.1:0-2465 GCA_031394445.1 Anatilimnocola sp. | reverse complement strand
AAATGGATCGAACAGGGAGCCAAATACGAACGCCACTGGTCGTTTGAGCCGCCGCAGCGGCACACTCCGCCCCAGGTAACCGGCGTGGAACATCCGATCGATCGCTTCATTCAGGCCCGGCTCCTGCAGGAAAAAGTCGTGCCTTCGCCCACGGCGGAGCCGGCCACGCTCATCCGCCGCGTTTCACTCGATCTCACGGGCCTGCCGCCGAGTCCAGCCGAGCTGGACGCTTTTTTAAAGGCCTCGGCGATCGACGCCGATGCGGCCTATCGCGAGTTGGTGGACCGCTTGCTCCATAGCCCGCATTACGGTGAACGCTGGGGCCGCTGGTGGCTCGATCAGGCACGCTATGCCGACAGCAACGGCTACTCTATTGATGCTCCGCGTCAAATTTGGAAATTCCGGGACTGGGTCATCGACGCCCTGAATGCGGACATGCCTTTCGATCAATTCACGATTGAGCAACTCGCGGGGGATTTGTTGCCCGGGGCTACCGAGAGCCAGAAGATCGCCACCGGCTTCCACCGCAACACGCAGATCAATCAGGAGGGCGGCATCGACAAGGAACAATTTCGAGTTGATAGCGTGTTCGACCGTGTCGCCACGACGGGCACCGTGTGGCTCGGGCTCACGATCGGCTGCGCCCAGTGCCACGATCACAAATTCGATCCCATCAAACAGCAGGAGTACTACCGTCTGTTCGCCTTCCTGAATAATCAGGACGAACCGACGATGAAGGTTTTTGATCCGAATGTCGATGTCAGCGGGTTGACGGCCGAATTTAAGGAAGTTGACAACAAGATCAAAACGTACCTCCAAGACCACGCTGCGGAACTGGACGAGTGGGAAGCGAACCTTACCCCGGCCATCAAGAAAAGCCTTTCGGCGGCGATCACGAAAATCCTCGCTGTTGCGAAGGAGAAGCGGACCGTCGCGCAGAATCAAACGTTGTTTGCCGCCGGTGTCGGAGGTGTCGGGCCCTTCCGGGAGCTGAACGACCGCTACAGGGAACTCGACGTTACCCTGAATCAGGGCGTCACCACGATGGTGATGAAGGAACTGCCAGACCCGCGAAAAACGACCGTTTTCATCAAGGGAGATTTCACGCGCCCCGCGGAAGAAGTCACGCCCGGCACCCCCGCGGTTTTGCATTCTTTTAACGAGCCCGCTGGACAGCCTAACCGGCTGCATCTCGCGCAGTGGCTCGTCAGTCCCCAGAATCCGCTCACGGCTCGGGTGCTCATCAACCGCGTGTGGCAGCAGTATTTTGGGCGCGGCATCGTGGAGACGGAAAACGACTTTGGCGCGCAAGGCACGCCCCCTTCGCACCCAAAACTGCTCGACTGGCTGGCTACCGAATTCATGGCCCGGCACTGGAGCCTGAAGGAGCTGCACCGCCTGATTGTCACGTCGCACACCTATCGCCAGAGCTCGACGGTCCGGCCAGACCTGCGTGAAAAAGACCCGCAAAACTACCTCCTCGCGCGCCAGCAGCGTTTGCGGCTCGATGCTGAGGTTGTGCGTGATGTCGCGCTGGTTGCCTCGGGCCTTCTTTCGCCCAAACTTGGCGGACCACCCGTTTATCCGCCCATTCCCGACGGCGTGATGGGCCAAGGCCAGGTAAAACGCGTGTGGGCTGTCAGCAAAGGCACCGATAAGTACCGCCGTGGCCTCTACACCTTTGTGTATCGCGCGTCGCCGCCTCCCGCGCTGAACGTTTTCGACGCGCCGGATGGTTTCAGCACCTGCACCCGCCGAATTCGCAGCAATACGCCGCTACAAGCGCTCACGCTGATGAACGACAGCACCTTCTTTGAATTCGCCGCGGACCTGGAAAAAATCATGGAGCAAGAGGGCCTTGATGCGGCTTTCCGTCGCTGCACGGCTCGTGTTCCCCACCCCGACGAGCTCGCCGTACTCAAAAAACTCGACTCCCTAAGCGCTGCCCGCGCCTTGCTGAATCTTGACGAAACCGTAACCCGCGAATAACAGCCATGCACAATTTGCTTTTGCAGACTCGCCGCCACTTCTTCAGCAACTGCGCCATTGGTGTCGGCTCGATGGCGCTTTCCAGTCTCATGGCCGCTCCAACCGCGAAGGTGAGCAACCCGCTGACGCCAAAGCCGCCGCATTTTCCCGCGAAGGCCAAAAGCGTCATCTTTCTATTTATGGCGGGAGGGCCGTCGCAACTCGACCTCTTCGAGCACAAGCCTCAGCTCGCGGAGTTGAACGGTCAACCCATTCCCGATAGCTACACGACGGGCAAGCGGTTTGCCTTCATGGACAGCAGCCATCGGCGTAACCTGTTGGCTACGAAGTTCAGCTTCCAGCAACATGGCCAGTCTGGGGCCTGGGTCAGCAACCTATTGCCTTATACAGCAAACATCGTGGACGAGATCGGCATCGTCACGACCTGCAAGACGGACCTCTTCAACCACGCCCCCGCCAAGCTCTACATGAATGCC
>JANNTN010000482.1:0-1018 GCA_031394445.1 Anatilimnocola sp. | reverse complement strand
GGTTCATCGCCGACAATGATTGTGGGATTGGCGACAATTGCGCGGGCGATGCCGACCCGCTGCTCTTGGCCACCCGACAACTGCCGCGGATAGTGGTTCACCCGATCACGCAGGTTAACCGCATCGAGAGCGATCTCCACTCGCTTGTGACGTTCGGCCGCCGACATTGGCAACAGCAGCAGCGGCAATTCCACGTTTTCATAGGCCGTGAGAACGGGAATCAAGTTATGCGTTTGGAAGATATAGCCGATGTTGGCCGCCCGCCAATCGGCGAGTTGGCCGCGCGACATCTTCGTCACGTCGATTCCATTCACGATGATCTCGCCCGACGTCGGCCGGTCGATCCCGGCAATCGCATTGAGCAGAGTGCTTTTGCCAGAACCGCTCGCTCCCATTAGCGAGACGAAATCACCACGCTCGATCTCCAGATCGACTTCGTGAAGCGGTGTAATAACTTCGTCGCCCTTGCGAAACTGCTTGGTCAGCTCACGGATTTCAACGAGTGCCATGAATGTTCTCTCCTATTTCTTAGTCGGGCCAGCGGTTCCGGCGGTCGTCATTGACGACCCGCCCGTCTGTGTTTTTCCCAATGCACGGTCCTCACCAATGACGCGAATGCGGTCCCCATTCTTTAGCCCTTCTCGTCCGCCCACGATGAGCTTATCCAGCGCCGTGACTCCCGTTGTCACCTCGGTCAGTTGATTAGTGCCCGCGCGGCCAAGCTGTACCGCTTGGCGGCGAGCGATTCCACGAGCGGAATCAGCGATCCAAACAACCGCCCCGCTTTCGCCCGACTCGACCAACTCTCGGGCGACCAAAAGTCGTAGAGGGTCCGATTCTCCATCCGTTTTGCTTCCTGGAATTTCCGGTGCCAGAAATGTCACTTGCGCGAGCATCTCCGGCTTGATGACCGCAGGGGGCTCGTCGATCGCCACCTTCACCGAAAGGGTATTCTTTTGAATATCGGCCTGCGATGTTGCAGCGAGAACATGTCCCCGGAGCGGCTGCTTGAGCGATG
>JANNTN010000054.1:0-16061 GCA_031394445.1 Anatilimnocola sp. | reverse complement strand
TTCAGGATTGCGTCACCTGAGCGCTCTGCGCGCCAGGATTGCGGCCAACATGTTGACGCCACTGTTGATTGAGCAGCTACTTTGGCCAGCGTTCGCAAGAGAATGGGGAATAAAAATCCCAGTCAAAACGCCATTCAACGTCGCCGCATCGTCGCTGCATCGTAGGGCGGGTGCTGTACGAGCAACCGGCGGCGAGGTGACGGTCGTTCAGTTTGAAGCAGAGCTGCGATACTCTGCTTCGGTAGTTTCGATAAGTTGCCGCAGAAGCTCCAAACCGTCCTGTTCGCGGTCGAGTGCGCCCGGATGATGCTCGGCCCATTCGAGCGACAGGACGAGGGGAATGGCTTCGATGGGAATTCCGGTAACCCGTGTGGTCAGTTGGACCATCGCGTCACACATGTGAAGCGGGGTTTCGATGCGGGCGACTGGCAATTCGTACAACTTGGCACAGTCGGCCGCGGGTGATGTCACCAAATACTCGCGGCAGACCAAAGGACGATCTTCATAGATCCCGCAACTTTCGTTCTCGAGGAAGGGACAAGCGATACGCTGCTGAAAATAGCGGTAGGCCACCGACAAATGTCCCGGCACATTTGTCGAGTCGGACTGAATGAGGTGCCGGTCTCCTCTGGGCTCTTGAGGATCGAGGAGACCCGCCGCTTCCAGACGGGCCGTGGCATCGGCAAATCGACGCCGAATTTCTGCCTGGCGATCGGGTGGCATGCGGCCGACCGCATCCGTCAAGGACTGCGCTTCGGGGAGTGAAATGGCGACGAGCTGCCGGCAACAGGCCCCGCACCCAGCGCGGCAACTTACCGTGCGACCCTCACGATTCACTGCTGCAACCGCTCGTGCCGTGATCTGATGCGTAAGTTCCCGGGCTGCCGGCAAGGCACCGAGAATCGGTTGGCTGCCTTGCGGGATCGGCACCTCAACAACGTGCGTTTCACCGAGTATTTGCAGATGGATATTAGCTGTATCGCCACTGCCGTCGTCCGGGGGTACTTCGGTGGTCACGGCATGAATCCGATGTTAATTCAATTCAATTTGGCAGCGTCAGCCGTTGATAATCTTCTCGCACGGCGCGCCTTCGTTCAGCGTCGGCCGCTCGGGTCGGTTCTTGTGCAGGTAAGTCAGTTGCATGTTATCCAGGCCCAGCAGTCGCAAGATCGTGGCGTGAAAATCGTGGGTGTGCAGGCGGTCCTCGACTGCGTGCAGGCCCAACTCGTCCGTCGAGCCAACCGTTCGGCCGCCGCGAACGCCGCCGCCGGCCAGCACCATCGTGTATCCGTAGGGGTTGTGGTCGCGGCCATCCCCTTTTTCACTCATCGGTGTACGGCCAAACTCGCCGCCCCAGATGACCAGTGTGTCCTGAAGCAAGCCGCGCCGCTTGAGATCGAACAGCAAAGCCGCGCTCGGCTGATCGACCGAGCGACAGTTGTCCGTGTGGTTTTTTTCGAGTCCCGAATGTGCATCCCACTTGCTGCCGCTGCCCGAATAAAGCTGCACGAACCGCACGCCCCGCTCGACCATCCGCCGCGCGAGCAGGCACATCCGTCCGAAGCTCGCCGTCTCCTTCTGATCCAGCCCGTACAGATCGCGAGTTTCCTGCGTCTCTTGCGACAGATCGACAGCTTCCGGTGCCTCGGCCTGCATCCGAAAGGCCAATTCATAGCTGGCGATGCGGGCTTCCAACTCCGATTGCTCGCGCCGCGCAGCGGCATGTTGGCGATTCAACTCGTCGAGGTACGCAAGCTTGCGACGCTGCCGCTCGTCACTCACATCCTTGGGAGTAGCCAGATGCTTGATCGGCTCTTCGCCCGCTTCAAACGGCGTGCCTTGATAAACGGCCGGCATGAACCCCGCGCCCCAGTTGCGTGGGCCATTCACCACCTTGCCGGGATTGTCTTCCATCACGACGAACGCGGGCAGGCTGTCGTTTTCGGTCCCCAGGCCGTAATTGACCCACGCGCCCAGCGACGGCCGCCCTGCCAGAATCGAACCCGTGTTCATCTGGCAAACACCGCCCGAATGATTCAGGCCATCCGAATACAGCGACCGCACGACGCACAGATCGTCCGCACGCTGAGCCATGTGTGGCAGCCAGTCGCTAACCCACAGTCCGCCCTCGCCGTATTGCGCCCATTCGCGCTTACTGGCCAAGAGCGGTGGGTTTTTCTCGCCCATCGCCAGAATCACCGGTTTGAACGACGACGGCAGCGGCTGACCCGCATACTTTTCAAGCTCCGGCTTCGGATCGAACGTGTCGATGTGGCTCGGGCCGCCCTCCATGAACAGGAAGATCACCGATTTTGCCCGCGGCGGGTGGTGCGGCTGACGTATGAGACTTTCCGAGGCAGCCAGCAGAGGCTGCTTGGCCAACAACGACGATAACGCAATCGCGCCAAAGCCGGTGCCGGCGCTGGCGAGCATTTGGCGACGGCTGAGGTAGTTCGAGGGAAACATTTAATCGACGTACAGAAATTCGTTCGAATTCAGCAACACATGGCACAAATCGACGACAGCATCGTCACTCTTCGCGGCATTCGTCTGGATGAATCGCAGTGCTTCGCTCGTTTCTTCACTCGTTGGTGGCCGACCGAAGGCCAATCCATACGCGAACGCCACTCGCTGCTCCAGCGTGAGAGAGGAATCGTTACTCACCCGTTGGGCAAACGCCTTGGCCCGCTGCATGGTCCACGGTCCATTGATCATGAACAGCGATTGAGTGGGAGTCGTGGTCACATTGCGAATGGGAGTGGTGAAAATACCGTCGGGAGCGTCGAAAACTTCCAGCGTCGGCTCCACATCGTTCCGCAGCACTTGTAGATACACCGCGCGGCGAGCGCTCTTTTTCCAGTCGTTGCTCTTCCCACCGACTTGCTGATCCAGTTCGCCGCCAACAACAGCCGCGCCATCGCGAATTTGCTCGGCGGCGAGCCGGCGCACGTTCATTCGCGCAAGCCATTTGTTCGCCGGGTCCGCGGTCGCCGAAGCGGTTACTTCCGCCCCCTGCGAAGCCTGTCGATACGCCGCAGAGGTCACGATTAATCGATGCAACCGTTTAATACTCCAATCGTTACCCAGCAATTCGGCCGCAAGCCAATCGAGCAGTTCAGGATGGCTTGGCGGCTGGCCCAGACGGCCAAAGTCGCTGGGCGATTCGGCCAGTCCCCGGCCAAAATGCTGCTGCCAGATGCGATTGGCAAGCACGCGCGACGGGAGCGGATTTTCCGGCGATGCGATCCATTCGGCCAGCGCCGTGCGACGGCCTGTTGTTGCGGAAGACGCACTAGCCGGGAGCAAACCTGCTCCCGGTGAATCGCCACTAACGCCTTCATGAATCGCTCCGGGACCAAGTTTGGTCCCGGCTGGGAGATTTTCAAGAACTGTTAGCGGCCCCGGTTCAATTACTTCCTGGTCACGACGGCCAGGAATCGTAACTTCGGGAGCAATCGGCCCCACATCCGTGACAGATGGTATGAAAGCCACTGGTTGCGGTTTCAAGTGGTCGAACTTGGCCAACTCGTCCTTCAGCGTCTGCCACTCTATCTTCTTCTCGCCTTTGAGCTTCGTTCCAACGTCGGCTTTCCCCTCGCCATCGGTCACTTGGTATTCCACGAGGTACGCAAGCTGCGATTCAAGTGGTGTCCGCTCGGCGGGCGACTTCGCGAGCATCTCCAACAAGTCGTCCGTGAACTTCACACGAGTCGTCCGCATCGTGCTCTGGCGGATCGGGTCTTCGATCGCGGCCAATTGTTGCCGCACGTCGGTCGTTGCTTCCTGCCATACGACCAGTTGCCGCTGATATTCGGTCAATTCCTCCGGCCGCGTGGCGGGCACATTCTCCCGCCACAACAGCGGAGCAAAATAGGCCTGCAAACGGTAATAGTCTTTTTGCAAGATCGGGTCGAATTTGTGGTCGTGGCAGCGGGCACAGCTCATGCCCATACCCAACATCACGTCGGATGTCACATCGGTCAGGTCGTTCAAGATGATCGACCATTGGTTCCGCACGTCCCGCTGGTTGTATTCATAGATGCCCAGCCGCAAGTACATCGTTGCGATCAAGGCATCGGGATCGTTGCCGCACGCTTCGTCTCCAGCCAGTTGCTCCAGAATGAACCGCGAATACGGCTTATCCGCGTTCAGCGAGCGAATCACGTAATCGCGATACCGCCATGCCTCTGGCCGATAGGCGTCTTGCTTGTAGCCGTCCGACTCGGCGTACCGCACCAGATCCAGCCAGTGTCGCGCCCAATGTTCGCCGTGGTGTGGGCTCGCGAGCAGGCGATCCGTCAGCCGTTCGTAAGCGTCGGGCCGTTCATCCGCTTGAAAATCATCAACATCGTCGAGAGTGGGTGGCAGGCCGACGAGATCGAACGTGAGGCGGCGAATGAGCGTGCGACGATCGGCTTCGGGCGCGGGAGAAAGCCCCTCGGCTTGCATCCGAGCCAGCAGGAACGCATCGATCGGCGTATGGCTCTGGGAAATTGCATTCGCGGCCGTTGGGACGCCAGCCGCATGAATCGGTTGAAATGCCCACCATTGCCGATCTTCGTCCGTAATCACGCCGCGCGTCTTACGAACGGAAACGCCGCTGCCACCGCCGTGATCCTTCGGCATCGGCGCGCCAATCCGAATCCACTCGGTGAGCGTCGCCACTTGCGATTCGCTCAGTTTGCCGGTCGGCGGCATCTCCAGCGTTTGCCATTTCACCGCATCGACCAGAGAACTCTCGTGCGGCTTGCCCGGCACGATAACCGGCCCGCTTTCGCCGCCGGCGAGCATCGCCTCGCGCAGGTCCAGCCGCAACGAACCCTTCTGCTTATCCGAACCGTGACATTTGTAGCAATTGTCCGCCAAAATCGGGCGGACCTTCTCCTCAAAGAACTTGACCTGATCCGCTGTCGGCTCGGGCGTTGCCGCTACGGCAGCCAGCGGCGGGAACGGTGCTACAAGGCACAGAGAAAAAGCGACGGCAAGGCAGGGATTTGTCGTCATATTCGTTGGATCGACCAGGTGGGTGGCACTTCCTTGGCCAAACGGAAATGCTAGCCGCCACAAGACTTTGCGTCAATAATTTCCTCCGCCCTTTAATACTCGTTCGTTGACTTGTGGCCCGCTAAAACGACAATGAGTAGCTGGGGCCCAAGGAATCGCGAAGCAGTCGAACGCTGAGCGAAGGATCTTTTATGGCGCAAAACTCGCGCGCGTTGGCAGCCGGTTGGATTGTTGCGGCTGGATTTGCCCTGCTGGGCAGTGCTGCGATCAGGGCGGATGTCGTGACCCTGAAAAACGGGATGCGGCTGGAGGGGACTCCCTCACCAATTGGCTCGATGAAAGCTGATCCGCTTAAGGGGGAAGGCGTTACCGACCTGAGGCAAATCCTGATCGTCGATAACCAGCTTTCGCGGACATTTGTGCCAACCAAGCAATTGGCGAAGGAAATTGGCGAGCCAGCGGCAATCAACATGGAGCGGATTCCGCTGTTTCAGCGAACCCCGTCGAGTGGTAACCCGATTAGCGTTGTGGGCAGGCCGATCCGCATCGACTCATTCGATGAATATGGGCATCGAATCTTCTCGATGGTTGGCCAGGGCGGAAAACCGATCGAGCTGGTGCAAGGCATCACGGAGATCACGCCGCGTTGGACCAAGGTCGAGGCCATTCAAGGAATCAACAATTACATCTGGGCGATGAAGATCGCCACGAGTTCGATTCCGCGCGAGCAGCTCACCAAAATGTTGAGCAATGCGCTGGATGCAAAAAACCCTGACCAGCGGATTCGTATCGTGCGGCTGTACATGCAGTCGGAACGCTACCCGGATGCCCGCGAGGAGCTGAAGCAAGTCATTAAGGATTTCCCCGCGCTGGAACACTTGAAGGACACGGTCAAGGAGTTGAATCAGCTCAGCGCGCAGCGGTTCTTGAAGGAAATCGAGTTGCGGCGCGACGCGGGGCAATATCGGCTGGCTTCGCAGATGTTGGAGCAGTTTCCGGCGGAAGGGATCGCCGGCGAGATGCTCCTTAAAGTGCGAGAAATGCTCGATGAGCTGAAAATGCAGCAGTCGCAAGGAAAAAAGACACTGAAGCTGATCGACGAAAATGTCGCGAAACTGCGCTCCGATGCGACCAGAAAGCAGTCGGAGCGAATCATCACCGAAATTAAGGCCGAGCTGAACATCAATAATCTCGATCGATTTGCCGATTTTATCCGCCTTGCGGACGACGACAAAATGTCGGCTGAGCAAAAGCTCTCGCTGGCGATCAGCGGCTGGTTATTGGGCAGTGGTTCGGCAATCGAAAATTTGGAGGCCAGTCTGGGATTGATCGCAGCTCGAGATGTCGCGCGGCAGTATTTGGTTTCAGCCCGCAAAAATGAGCGCGACAACCTGATCGGGCAAATTCCGTCTGAAGTGACGATCGAGAATATGGCCAAACTGGTCGCACACATGAAGCCGCCTGTTGAGACGATTGTCGCGCCCGCTCCCGGCGTGGACGTTAGCAATCCAGCCGCGGTGTTGGGTTTGCCCGCTGGGAGCAAGCCAGTCGAAGCCAAGCCAGCGAACGATGAAGAAGGCGGCTCGTGCGCTCCCAAGGATGAGGGCAAAGCCGTACTCAAAGGCACGCCGAAAGCGGTCATTACGGAGCCGAAAGTAGAGCCTAAACCACAGACTGCGGAACCGCTGATGCCGGCTGATGCTCCTGCTCCGACGGCTCAAGCAACGGAGATTCCCGGCTTGTACCGCATGAGCGTGGCAACGAACCTTGCCGAAGCACCGGTGATGCACTACTGGGTGCAGACGCCGCCGGAATACGATCCTTATCGCCGTTACCCCTGCATTGTCACGCTCCACGGAGCCGGGACGACGCCGCTGCAACAGATGGATTGGTGGGCTGGCGGTTATAGCAAGGAAGCGGAAATGCGGTACGGGCAAGCCACCCGGCACGGCTACATCGTGATCGCACCGGAGTGGACGCGCGAGCATCAGCGGCAATATGAGTTTTCCGTGCGCGAACACGCGGCTGTGCTCTTGCCACTGCGCGATGCGTGCAAGCGGTTTGCCATCGACGTCGATCGCGTGTTCTTGACCGGGCACTCGATGGGCGGCACGGCCGCATGGGACATTGGGCTCTCGCATCCCGATTTGTGGGCTGGACTGATACCCATCGTGGCCACTCCGGGCCGCTACATCACTCAGTATTCGGAAAACGGCAAGTATCTGCCGATGTATTTCGTTTGCGGCGAAAAAGATAGTGGCAAATGGGCCAGTACGGGAGAATGGGACAATTACCTGAAGAAAATTGGCTACGACGTGATGGTCGTGGAGTATTTGGGTCGCGGTCACGAGGCATTTTTTGACGAGGTTCAGCCGCTACCGGGTAACCTGTTCGCCTGGCTGGGCCTGCACAAACGCGACTTTTTTCAGAAGGAGTTTCGCGTGCAGTCTTTGCGGCCTTGGGACAACTTCTTCTGGTGGGTGGAAACTAGCAATCCTCGGGAGAACAGCACGATTCTGCCCGCCGAGTGGGGCGAGAGCGATAAGCCCGCCAAACCTCCGCGGCCAGCTAAAACCGAAACCGAGATGCTGGCACCAAACGGCGTTCGGGTGACATCGGGAAGCTGCGGGAAAGTGCGCGTGTGGCTTTCGCCCGAGATTGTCACGTTCGACAACAACCTCAAGGTGGAAATCAACGGCAAGGTTCAACGCAAAATCGTGCCGCGCGTCGAGACGCTGCTCGAAGATGTGCGCACCCGCGGTGATCGGCAGCATCCGTTTTGGGCCAAAGTCGAAAACTGATTTTCGAGCCGTCGTTTCGATTCAACAAATCGAAGGTTTAACCGGCCATTCGCGTGGCGTCCTGGTTGGCCAGCGCGGCAGCCGCGGCACTGACGCGGAATTGCATCAAATAGGCATCTTCGGGCGTGTCTTCGTAGAATTTTCGCAAAACGGAAACAGCACGGAATCCAACCGTGCGAAAGAAAAGCTGCGCCGGCAGGTTTGTTTCACGCACTTCGAGCATTATGCGGCTGCGGCGGTCGTGCGAAAGCTTAGAAACGAGTTTTCTGGTCAGTTGCGAACCGATGCCGCGGCGTTGGCACTTTGTGCCCACGGCAAAATTCAGCACATGTAGTCGGTGCTTGTGCAGTTCGTACACCATGAAGCCGACAACCCGCTCACTCGCCTCGGCAACCATGCCGATGCAATTGCGCTGCCGCAGACAGCGGATGAAATCGTCTTCGTACCAGGGAAACTCGAAGCATTCTTGCTCGATCGCCAGCACCTCGGGCATATCGCGGCGAATCATCCAGCGGATATGGACTGGCAGTTGACGGCTTTCCGTCGGGTTGAAGACTGCGCTGGGGGAGCGTGCCATACCGCTTACTCCATGAAGTTTTTGCGAAGCGGGCGGAAAGATACCCGACCTGTGCCGCCCAGCCAATACCAGCGAGCAAGGCCTGCTAGCGATTGGCGGATGGCGCAGCTTCCGCGGCTTGGCCGGTATGGGCAAATTGCACGATTTGCACGAGCTCAAAATGCTTTGCAAGTAGCTCTAGGAACGCGGCCAGAGGAGGTGGGGAGCCTGGCGGTGTCGTAGCCGGGTGCGAGGCCGTTCGCAAGGTTTGGGACGGTTCGAGTGGGGGCGGCGCGGGCAAGCTTTTGAGTAAATCACCCAGGTGGGTGTCTGGAGTAAGCGGTGTCCTGCGTGCCAGAAGTAGTACGGTTTCCGTTCCTGGTTGATCGCCGAATGTCCAACTCTTGCCGAGCAAAGGGCTAAAAATCAGCTTTCCCGCGCGCCGTTTCGGCGGTGGTTGGTCGATGTCTTTGATCTCCAAGGTTTCGTTGTTCCAAGGATAAAGAGGAATGATTTGGCCAGTGGAATTGAACCAGACGAGATAGGCGAAAGCGGGTTCACTGAAAGTGGCATCGAGGCACATCGCTCCGCCCGACTGAAGCGGCACCGCGCCTGGTTGATCGACTGGAACTGGCTCTACACGCCGGTCGGCGGACCGCACCAGCACATTCAATTGGCCGCTCAGGGGCTGCGGCTTGGTCGGCGCGCAGGAACCACATAAAAGAATCGCGGTTACAAGGATCATTAAGCTCGCAATGCGAAAATTGCGGTCGCGAGAAAGCAGCGAGGGAAGGGGCGGCACGTTGATACTTGAAACCTTGTACGAACGGTGGTCACGGTGTCATGTCAAAATTGATTTCGTTCTTACCGGCTTTTACGGTTGCTCGCAGCGGTGTTTTACCTTGCTGGCGGTACTTGGTGGGAATGTCGGGCGCGGGCTTTTCGACAGGCGCGGGCGGTGATTTGCCGGGATCGGTGTCTTTGATCTCGATCAGCGGCTTGATCTCCACCTGATATTCACCCAGCACCGCGCCGCCTGAAATGGCGTAAGCTCCTTCGGCACCGATCTTGGCTTCAAAGTCGCCCTCACCCTTGGTATTGAGAAACGTCAACGTGCCTTCTTTTACTGGCTTGCTCTTGAACGTGACTTTGCCCGCTACCTCTCCTTTTTTGGGATCGGTTGAGCAGCCCAGAGACAGGCAAATGATGGTGACACAGCAGGAAACGACAACGGAGGCGCGGAGGAAGGGCATGAATTCTCGAGTAGCAGGTGGGATTATTCGGAGGGACGGACAATCTGGCGGGATCTGCGGAAAGTTTTAAGGTTCACTCACCGCGCCGCCGTCGTCGCGATTGACGAGCATCTTGAGCGTGTCGAGTGGCAGATTGGCAGTGACAAACGCGACATGTCCGTCGGCGTAGAGGGCGTTGATGCCGTTGGCATGCATTGAATTCAGCGGTTTGTTGCAGCGCAACTCGCCGTAGTCGTTGAACACCAGCCCTTTATTGACGATCCCGCGCGTGTTGATGGTCGTGGTGTTGTAGCAACGCGTGCAATTGTTGTGTGGGCAATTACCGGGGGTGTCCATGGAGTTGTCCCCAGTGGGATAGCCGACGTACGAAGTGCCCATGTGAAAGCCGCGATTGTTATCGACGCGGCCATCGCTGGCGGGTGAATCGCCGGCAGCCAACGACGGCAAGTTCTGGCCATTGTTATGAAGCATTCGGGCCGACTGCTCACCGATCATGATGGTGTTCGATGTTCCATCGGTGATGGTGCTCATGCGCTGGCCCCGAGCGAGGGTGAGCACTCCGCCGTCCGAGATGGGCCCGCGAAATTGGGCGTTGGTGGTCATGGCGGTCGGGTGCGGCGTCGCGCCGAGAATGCAGGTGTACATCGGCCGCTGATAGCCCGTGTCGCCGCTTGTGGAGTTGCTGCTGAACCGCTCGACGGTTCCGACGCTGGAGGGGCATTCCATATAGCCGAAGCGGACGTTGCGCCAAATCTCTTTGTTGGCGAGCGCTTCGGCCCCCGTGCTGCCGAGCCAAAAGGTGCTGCGTGGAAACGTGATTTTGCTGTAGGTGTTGTTCTGCTCCATGTAGGGCATCGTGAACACCCACCAGGTCGGGCCGTGCATCCATGGATCGGTCTCAACGCGTGTCGCTGCCGCGGGGAATGTTCCGTAGGCACCCTCAAAATTGTGAATCGAGAGGCCAATCTGTTTGAGATGGTTGTTGCACTGCGTGCGGCGGGCCGCCTCGCGAGCCGATTGAACGGCTGGCAACAGCAACGACACCAAGACACCAATGATGGCAATGACCACCAACAGCTCGACCAACGTAAAGGCTTGCCGCACGAACCTGGCGGCGAGAGAAACGCGCGCACTCATCAGAATCCTCCAAACCAAGGCGGGGGGAAATGCTGAAGTGCCATGAAGCAATGGCACGGGGAGGCGCGTTGATTGTAAGCAGCACCAACCCGAATGCAATCAAATTTCAGGAAAAATGCGTTTCAGGAGGCCAGCCGTTTTTGCATGGTGTTGGCCAGTCTGATCAGCGTATCCACGCTGAGTTGCTCGGCGCGGGCGTCGGTAGGGAAGTCAAATGAGGCCAACAGCTCGTCGATCTGGCTCTTCGTAAGCTTCTCGGAATACATATTTACCAGCACGCCCCGCAGGAACTTGCGACGATGGCAAAAGATCGAGCGGATAAATTCGTGGAAAAATTTCGGATCGCTCAGTTGGGCACGCTTCGCTGCGTTCGGAACGATATGGATGATGGCCGAATGCACCTTGGGGCGGGGCCAAAACACCGTCGGGGACATTTCGCGTACGATTTGTACGTCGCACAAGGCCTGCATCCAGATGCTGAGTGCGGAGTAGTCTTTGGTGGAGGGTGCGGCGATCATCCGGTCGGCCAGTTCTTTTTGAATCGTGGCCGTGAGTGAAGCGGGCACGGGGTTGAACAGCAGCAAATTCGAGAGAATGGGCGTGGCGATGTTGTACGGCAAATTGGCCAACAGCTTCAGCCGGCTGCCGGGATGAGCGGCCAGTTTTTCCTGAAGCGTTTGCAGGACCGTGGGATGAATGTTGTTTTTGTTCTTCAGTGCATCTTGCTGGAGCATCGTGATGTTGGCCAAGCCGTCTAACTCTTCGCTGGCGAGTGCGAAGAGCCGGGCGTCGATTTCGACCGTCACGACCTCGGCGGCTAATTCGGCCATTTGCGAGGTGAGCGAGCCCATGCCAGTGCCAACTTCCAATACGACATCTTGAGGCCCCAGATCGGCGGTGCGGAGGAGCAAGTCGAGCAGGTTCAGGTCGATCAAAAAATTCTGACCATGCTTCCCTTGAGGCCGGAGGCCAGCCTCTTTCAGTCGTTCGATCAGGAACGATTGTGTTTGACGAGCAGACATGCGTGGTCCTAACGAGTGCTACGAGGCTGTAGTTGCCGCTCGGCATAACTGGCGAGCGAACGCTAAGCATAGCTGGCGAGCGAGCGCTCGACGTATTTAGCGAGCAAATCTGTTTCGAGATTGACGGAATCGCCGACTTTTAACAAACCGAGCGTGGTGTGCGCGAGGGTGTGGGGAATCAAGGCGACGCTGAAACGATCGGATTTCACGGTAACGAGGGTCAGGCTGACGCCATCGACGGCAATGGAACCCTTGCTTGCCATCTGTCGCATCAAACCGCGATCAGCGCGAAAGGTAAAGTGCGACCAGTCCCCCTCGTCGCGGCGCTCGACGAGCTTGGCCTGACCATCGATATGCCCCGTTACCAGGTGACCGCCGAGTCGATCGCCAAGCTGGAGCGAACGCTCCAAATTCACGCGCGAGTCGGTCGTTAGCTTGCCCAAATTCGTGCGACTGAGTGTTTCGCTGCCAGCCTCGAAGGCCAGCACGGACCGCGTCTTTTTAACGACCGTCAGGCAGCAGCCGTTGACCGAGATGCTGTCGCCTAGCACGGCATCCTTGGAAACGGCGGGAGCGCGGACCAGCAGGCGTATCGCGTGTACGCTGGTATCAGCGTCTTGAATGACACGCTCAACCGTACCTAGCTCTTCGACCAATCCAGTAAACATCCGGCCATGATAATCGAGTCGCGTTGTTTGGGCGCGGGTGGCAAACGGCTCGAGTCATCGGCGATTTGTGCAATCAGCGTCATTTGTCACTTTCGCCGCGCGGTGTTTTGCCCTTATAACTCGGCTGTATCCGTCTGAGATACCTCTCAGCGAAGGCTGGTATGTGTATATTAATTTTAAGGAATACACATCATGCGAACCAACATCGTCGTTGACGAAAAGTTGATGAAGAACGCCCTAAAGGCGACTGGCGCGAAGACCAAACGCGAGGTCGTTGACCTGGCGCTACGCACTGTCGTGCAACTGAAAGAGCAAGAGAAAATCCGTGAGCTGCGCGGCAAAATCAAGTGGGAAGGTGACCTCGACGACATGAGGACCGACTAATGATTGTCGTCGATACGCTCGACGATGACCACGAGTTGAAACAGCCGTTCATTTTCCGTTCAGCCGCTTTCGCAAAAACTCGACCGCTGCCTGATACGCCTTTTCCCGCTCGCTTGCGGGCACGTCCGCTAATCCGTGCTCAGCCCCGGCCACGGAAAGGACCTGATGCTCGACACCGTGCTTTTTGAACTCCGCCGCCATAAGCTGCGATTGCTCGACCGGCACGTCGGTGTCTTTATCACCGTGAACCAGCAGCGTGGCCGGATAGGCAGACGTCACATTCTTGACCGGCATGAAGGGCGTGAACTTCTCGGCTTCCTTGGCGGAATCCCAACCCGTGACCGTCTTTGGCCACAGACCATGCTGGCGGCAATATCGATAAAAGAGGCCAGCTCCGACCTGCTGCCGGTCGCGATCGTCGGAGACGGGCATCCCCGTCGTTTGCTCCTTCGCCTCTTACGCCGTCATGGTGCTTTTGTGATGCGGGCTCGGCTGGCTATACCACGGCCCGATCAAATCGCCGTATCCCCACAAGGAAACCAGTCCTTGAGGGCGTGGCTCGACACGAAACCCCGACATGAGCGTGAGATAGCCCCCCGCCGAACCACCCACAACTGCAATCCGCTTCGCATCGGCCTGGAACAGCTCCGGCCCGCTCTCGCGAATCCACTTAAACGCATCTTCGATATCAGCAACGATTTCGGGTAGCATCGTTTCTGGTGCCAGGCGATAGTCGAGCGAAACGATTACCCAGCCGTTCTCGCGGCCGGCGTCCATAAGCCAGCGCGGGACCGACTCGCGGTGACCGAGCATCAGCGCTCCCCCATGAATCCATACCACCACCGGCTGATCGGCTCGATCGTGAAAACGATAGCTATCAGCCCGAATCGAAAGTGCCCCAACACGTTTATAGACGTGCGATCGCTTATGAATCGTCGGACCCGAGAGATTCTCGATCACTTTGATCTGCGTTGGGTCGGTAACGGCTATCTGCGGCCTCTGAGATTCCTGTCCCAGCAGCCGCAATCGAAACGGCGTGACCTTGCCGGTCACCCGAACCGTTTTGCCATAGAAATACTCTTCCGGCCGCTCGATCTTCACTTCAGCGAATTTCTTAACCGTTGCCTCGGAAATAAAAATCGTGAAGTTGCTGGCCGATTCGTAACTTGCAGCCGAATTCAAATAGCGATTGCGATTGCCACCTGACGATCGGACCTGAAGCTGCACCGTGACCGTCTGGTCGAACTTCTGCCCCGCCTCCTCCGGTGTAAGAGGCTGCTGATTTTCCTGCCCGCCACAAACCTGTCCGAGAGCAAACAGTGCCGCAATAAATGTCGCGATCCGCATCGATAATCTCCGTTCATAAGCCGGGAGGTCGCCCAAGAGCATTGTGATACCCCTCAAAAAGGCAGAAAAGTAGCCACAGCGGCACCGGCGACCCAATCCGCAGCCTCGGGGGCTGATAAACTGCCAATGACTTGACCCCGTGCTAGACAGCAGGGCTTGACAAGAAGGGATTGTAAAGCAACCGCCGTTTTGTCAGAGTAAAGAAAGCGAGATTCATCGCATTTTCACCGTTTCTGGAGCCAGCCGTGTCCTCTCCCCTTGCTCCTGTCCGCCGTGCCTTCACGCTCGTTGAGCTACTCGTCGTCATCGCCATCATCGGCGTGCTCGTGGCCTTGCTATTGCCCGCTGTGCAGTCGGCTCGCGAAGCCGCCCGCCGCATGCAGTGCTCGAACAATCTCAAGCAACTCAGCCTCGCCCTCCACAATTACGAGGACACGCACAAAACATTGCCACCCGCTGGCATCGACTCGAACCAGATGTCGTGGGTCGTGCTACTGCTTCCCTATTTCGAGCAAAAGGCCCTGTACGACCAATTTAATTTCAACCAAGGCGCATGGAATGCATCAGGCCGCATCACCCTCGTCCAAGGCATGCGTTTGAAGCCAATCATTTGCCCGGACCTAACCACGAAGGCCGACAGCTACTCGGTGTTTGTCACCACCCCCGACGAATCGACAGTGTCTGCCCTCCACTATCAAGCCATCCTTGGCCCCAACGGTCCGGTGGGCAGCAACACGGGTCAGAACTATCTCGTGCAAGGCATCGCCAACGCAGGATTCGGTGCCTGCGCGAATCAAGGGGCATTCGGTCAAGGGACGATCGTCAACTCCAACGTCATACCAACCAACAATCCTCTGCGGACATTCACGGATGGAACTTCCAATACGCTACTCCTGGGCGAAATGGCCTGGCCCAAATACCTTTATTGGCGGCCGTGGACACGCGGTTACTACGCCGATAGCCGCGGCACACTGCTCTATGCCAGCAAGAACATCACCAACCCCATCAACTCCAAGCTGTCTGATCCGTGGAACGATGCCTCACTCGGCAGCCTCCATCCATCGGGCGTGATGTGCAGCCGGGCAGATGCTTCCATCCATTTCCTTCGCCAGAACATCGACATGCCCACCTACCGAGCCATTGCCAGCCGCGACGGCGGCGAGCCGGTGACCGACAACAACTAGCACACATCACCATCTCGCAGATGCCGCATTCGCAAGAATACGGAAGAGACAACGCGTTGCCGCAACCTTCAAATTTCGGAATGTACTTCAAACAACAGACCATTTTCGCTCGCGCGCTCGTGCTCGCCGGCTTGGTAGGCTGCCTTGGATGTTCGCCTGGGGAGCGGGTTTATCAGCTCTCCGGAACCATCACCTACGCCGGCAAGCCCGTGCCAGCCGGGCATATTATTTTCGAGCCCGACAATAATGCGGATAACAAAGGCGGCCCGGGTTTTGCCAAGATCAAGGACGGACGGTACGACACCAGCATTTTGGACGGGCACGGCGTGATGGGCGGTCCCCACATCGTCCGCATTCAGGGCCTGGACGGCGTTGTCCGCGGCGAACTGCTCAACGGAATTTCCCTCTTTCAGGAATTTGTCACCACGGCCGATTTGCCGAAGAAGAACGGCACGCAGGATTTCAGCGTGCCTAAGAAGTAGAATGTCGTTCAGTTGCTTGGGTTAATTCGCTGCCGCTCGCTCGGCGATCTCCCCTCTAGCTCGTACAATGTATCCAGTACCAAGTACGCGGTACCCAGTACATTCGTCTGCCGCCTCCTGCCACGATTTCCATGTCTTCCGCCACGTTTTTCCGCCCCGAGCTCCTCGCCCCCGCCGGCGACCGTGATTGCGTGCGTGCTGCGATCGAAAACGGAGCCGACGC
>JANNTN010000043.1:0-2472 GCA_031394445.1 Anatilimnocola sp. | reverse complement strand
AGGCCGCCAGACAAGGTGACGCGCTGACCGCGTGGATGTTCAAAGTTACGATGGGCACCTTTGCCCCCTCGATTCACGAATCCCGCTTGCTCAAGATCCCGAATTAACTCACGGATTTTATGCGGCATGCGCCTCAATTCCCGTTTGCTCGCACAACTCGGTCTATTCCGAGGAACGCTGGGGCGAACTTTAGCGGCTTGGGGCCATCCTTGTGCGTGGCACACTGACGATCCGATGTTATTCTATCATACCATTTACACGATATTGAATTGAGCATCTCACTATGACAATCGCCGTACCCCTCGGCTTTCGCTTTGCCGGCATTCACGCCGGCATCAAGCGAAATCCCAATAAAGAAGACCTGACGCTCGTGCATTGTCCGAATGGGGCGGTGGCGGCGGGGGTTTATACGACGAACTTGGTGTATGCCGCACCGGTGGCGTTCGACCGGGCGCGCACGCCGTCGGCCGATATTCGCGTCGTGGTGGTGAATTCGGGCAATGCGAATGCCTGCACGGGGGAGCGGGGCCTGGCCGACGCGGGGGAGATGGCTCGCCTGGCGGCACAGGCGGTGGGAGCTGGCGACAAGCAGGCGCTGGTGATGTCCACGGGCGTCATCGGTCGCTTCCTGCCGATGGACCAGATTTCCGCGGGGGTCGCGATTGCTGCTCAGCGATTGGGCACGGACGAAGCGGCGTTCAACGCCGCTGCTCGCGGCATCTTAACAACCGATAAAGGGATGAAGGTCGCCAGCCGCACGCTGGAAATCGGCGGCGCGACCATTCGCATCGCCGGCATGTGCAAGGGGGCCGGGATGATCGGCCCGCAAATGGCGACAATGCTGTGCGTGGTGACGACCGACGCCAAGCTGACGCCCGATGCGGCCCAGGCCGCGCTCAAGATTGCGGCCGATGACAGCTTCAATTGCATCAGCGTCGAAGGGCACATGAGTACGAACGATACGGTGCTGCTTTTGGCCAGCGGGGCGGCGGGCAAGACGCCACTGGCGGGCGATGATCTGGCCAAATTTCAGACAGAACTCAACGAACTTTGCATCGAACTGGCCCGGCAGATTCCCGACGATGGCGAAGGGGCTTCGCACCTCATCACGATCGAAATTCGCGGCTGCAAAACGCGGGATGATGCCCGGAAGATCGCCCGGACGATTGCCGATAGTGCCCTGGTCAAGACAGCAATTGCTGGCGGCGACCCGAACTGGGGCCGCATCGTCTCGGCCGCGGGCTATGCCGGCGTTCCGTTCGATCCGGCTGGCGTCGATCTGACGGTCAACGGCCACAGCTTGTATGAACGGGGTGCGCCGGTTACGTTCGATGCCAAAACCGTCTCCACCGCAATCAAAGCCACTCGCGAAACGAGCGTTATCCTCACGCTCCGCGAGGGCACCGCGTCGATTCGCTTCTGGACGAGCGACCTGAATGTCGAATACGTGCGGTTCAACGCAGACTACACGACGTAACCAGCTTTCATGGAAAATCATCTGCTGCACAACATCGTCGCCCTCATTGCCCTGACGGCGATGGAAATCGTCCTGGGTATCGACAACATCGTTTTCATCTCGGTGGTGAGCAGCCGGCTGCCCCCCGCCCAGCAGCCGTTGGCCCGCAAAATCGGCCTGTTGGCGGCAATGGGCACGCGGCTGTTGCTCTTGCTTACCATCACCTGGGTGATGCGGCTGACGACGCCGATCTTTCCGCCGCTGAGCGATGCGGGCTTCTTTACGGAGTACCTGCAGCATCACGAAGAGATCAACAATGTATCCGTGCGTGATTTGATCCTGCTCGTCGGCGGCTTGTTCTTAATTCGCAGCAGCGTGATCGAAATCCACGACAAGATCGAGGGGGGCCACGAGAAACATGTCACGGGCCAAAATGCCGACTTCTGGAATGTGATCGTGCAGATTGCCATTTTGGACATCATCTTCTCGCTCGATTCGGTGATCACCGCGGTCGGCATGGCGGAGTCGATTTGGGTGATGATTACGGCAGTCATCATCGCGGTCGGCGTGATGATGATTTTTGCCAGCACGGTATCGCACTTTGTCGAAAAACATCCCACGGTGAAGATGCTGGCCCTCAGCTTTCTCATGCTCATCGGTGTGATGCTTGTGGCCGAAGGCGTCGGCACGCACATCGAGAAAGGCTACATCTATTTCGCGATGGCCTTCGCGCTGCTTGTCGAATTTCTCAACCTGCGAGCCAAAGCGAAGGCCGAACGGCGGCGATTGGCGGCAACATGACTTTGAAGCTCGTCAGTCCCCAGCTCGATCCGGCCCCCATCTTTGAGGCTTTTCGCGGCAACTTTGCGACGGAGTTACTCACTGCCGCGGTCGCCCATTTCGATCTGTTTGAGAAGCTGGCGACCGGGAGCATGCCGCCCAACGAGTTAAGGGCCGCGATTGGCCTGGGCGAGCGGCAGTTCAGCGTGCTTCTGACGGGCTTGAAGGCGCTGGGC
>JANNTN010000042.1:0-4949 GCA_031394445.1 Anatilimnocola sp. | reverse complement strand
TCGAGGATCAGGTTGAGCGGCTGGCCATCGGGGAAGTAGAGCGTCTGCTCGATGCACCAATCGAACTCTTCGTTGGTCATTCCTTTCCAGGCATAGACGGGGATATTCTTGGCGGCGATGGCGGCGGCGGCTTCGTCTTGCGTGCTGAAGATGTTGCAGGAGCTCCAGGTGACTTGAGCACCGAGTTCGATCAGTGTCTCGATCAGCACGGCCGTTTCGATGGTCATGTGCAGACAGCCGGCGATGCGGGCACCGGTGAGCGGCTTGCTCTGGCCGTACTTTTTGCGGAGGGCCATGAGGCCGGGCATTTCGTTTTCGGCCAGCATGATCTTCTTGCGGCCGAGGTCGGCGAGGGAGAGGTCGCGGACCTTGTAGGGGGGCTTGGTCGAGCCCTCGGTGGCGGGGCGGGTCTTCGGAGCAGGCTTTTCGGCGGGTTGTTGATCTAGGACAGTGGACATTTGGGAATCGGGAAAAAGGGCCAGGGATTTTGCTTTGGATCAATCTGATGGTAACGGATTTTGGGCCGGCTGATAGGGCCGGTTTGGGCTGCGAGGCACTCGGTTGGACGCGCTAAAGTTTTGGAACTTTTTCTTGCAAGGCATTAAGCAATTTTTGTAACACAAGGAGCGGCTGAGGCTTGCGGCGATGTGGTTGTCCGCGGCCGCGCTCAAGTTGAGCGAGATGTTAGCGTCGTTTGCAGTGGGTTGCTGGCAGCGTTGTAGAGCGGAGATCATGGCCTTCGGTGCGGTGGTGGACGGTGATATAATAGCAATTGTATAGTAATGCAGCGTCGCCCCTCTCGCGTCGCAAACTGAGGTCGTGAAGGGGAAAAGTACATGGAGCGGGTTCCGGCGGGTTGGGCCGGTTGGCGGGTAACAAAGAGGCACAAAGGCACGGAGACACAGAGAGAAACAAGAGAGACGAACAAAAGGGAACGAAGGAAGCAAAGGTTGAGGGGAGTGAGTTTTGACAGCCTCGAATGGGGCAACGAGGTGGATGTTGGGGCAGCCGTTCTGACGAAAGAGTGGGAACGAGAGGCGTCGTTGCGGCCGAGCATTCGACGGCGAAGTCAAAGGCTTGGTGGAATGATTGACCCTGGCAAGCTAGACCGCTAATTTTCGGTAATTGCCAACCGCAGATTCGCGGTCTAATAACAAGTTCGTCGGCAAAGCGTGAACGCTAACAACGATTGAGGTCAACATGCGACGATTTCAATGGCTCGGCAGCTTGTGCCTGGCGATCTCTGGGTGTTTTTCTTCGTCGGTACATCCGATTCTGACAGACGACGACCTCATTCATGATGTGGATCTCAATGGAACATGGCGCCAGATCGATGTCACGGAAAAGCAGGGTCCGTCGTATGAATTCTCGCTTGCAGGCTACGATGGAAACTCACGGTACGACATGACACTCTTGAATTTCAAGGAAGATGAACGGAGTCGTTTGGAGCGCGAGCAAAAAGGAGGGAAAGCAATCCCGGCTGAATATGAAGTGGCTATTGGGAAACTCGGTAAGCACGGATTTTTGCAGGGGCGACGATCAGAGTCGATCACCGGGCCGGTATCGTTTTTTGATGGCGTCGTCACCTATACGTTCGCCAAATTCGAACTGCAGGACGATGTCTTGCTCGTCTATATCGTCAACGATCAGGCACTTGAGAATCTCTTGCCCAAAACGAAGCTGGCGCACTTCATGCACAAGCCGACAGATCCTCGAAACATCGTCATCACCGAGTCAACACCACGCGTTCAGGAGTTTCTCAAGCAGCATCACCAAACCGTCTTTCACGGCGAGCCGCTCAAGTTTCGCCGATCGCCAGCAAAGAGCGACGAACAATCGCAGGCACCGGCGCCGGCGGCCGGGCCGAAATCAAAGGGAGAGTCTTCATCGCCGGCCCGGTGATGCTGGACGTTCGGCCATTGAAATTTACGGCGTCACGCCAAAGGCAAGAATCTACATCGAAACGACCGTGATTAGCTTCTACTTCAACGCTCGCCCAGAGCCTGAAATGGTCGCGCGTGAGAATTGGACGCGCCGGTGGCTTGACGATGCGCTCCGCGGCACCGTTTGAGGCGTAAATGAAACTATGGCTGAGCGCGTTTACATCGAGACGACGGTTATCAGCTACCTGACGGCGCGGCCCAGCCGTGACGTAGTCATTGCCGGGCATCAGCAGGTCACTCACGAATGGTGGGACATTCGCAGTGCGAACTATGAACTTTGCGTATCCCAGCTTGTTCTCGACGAGGCGGAGGCTGGTGATTCGCAAGCCGCCCAAGAGCGGCTATTGGTGCTGCAGTCCATGCTGGTGCTTGAAACGACGGCGGAGGCGCTGGAGTTGGCGAAGGAATTGCTTCAGGCAGGAGCATTGCCTGCGACGGCGGCCGACGACGCGCTGCACATCGCAGTTGCCATTGCGAAAGCGATTCCGTTCTTGTTAACACGGAATTGCCGCCACTTGGCGAACGCCGTGATGCGACCGGTGATCGAAACCGTTTGCACAGCCAAGGGATTTAAGGCTCCAATCATTTGTACGCCCGAGGAATTGCTGGGGACCAAGCCATGAACGGTCCAATTGTCGATGAGGTTCGCAGAGTGCGTGACGCCCACGCTGCCCGGTTCAACTACGATCTGGACGCCATTTTCCAGAACATCAAAGAGCGAGAAAAGAAGAGCGGCCTCGTGTTCGTTGAGGGCGTCGCTCGTCAGTCTGTGCCGGAGCAGGCGCTGCAGCCGACAGGGGCTGCTACTTCGGTTCCGCACGATTTGAAGTCGCTGGATGCGGCCACCGCGACGGAAGCGTAACGTGAGGGAAATTTATATCCAGGACACAATACTGCTTCCGGCTTCATTTGAAGAATTACACGGTCCGTCATCGCTGGCGCGTCGGGTTGGTGTTGGTGATGAGAGCGATTGGAATAGTTGGCGCTGGAAAGCCAGTCCGCTAGGGGTATAATTGAGCATCGAGTCATTTACACACAATAACTCCCTATGAGCAACGACGCTAAACAGCTAGTCAACGCGTTCGCATCTCTGGCCCCACAAGAGCGTTACGCAGTCATGGTCGAGCTCGCTGGAATTTCTGAGGCTGATGCTGGCCCGGTTTCCGACGACGAACTGACGATCGCTGGTGCCGAGTTATTCTCGATGTATGACGCCGAGGAGGCCAGAAGTGACGATGCCAAAGCGGGGTGAGGTTTGGATTGTGGACATGGGCTATGCCGCGAAGGTTCGGCCTGCCCTGGTTCTCAGCGTTCCGATCGAAGGTGATGAACGGGCCATCACCACGGTGATACCGCACACAACCAGCGTTCGCGGCACGCGGTTTGAAACTGCTTCCAATGTTCGATGGCTGAAAGATGGTGCTTTCGATTCGCAAGGCATTGGCACTTATCCCACAACAAAGCTCATTCGCAAGCTCGGGGATTTACCTGCGGAACAGTTGGAATTAGTAGAACAATCTGTCCGGCTGTGGTTGGCCTTGCCACGATGAAAAGCAGGCAAGGGGCAGCCGCATTACCGGGACTTTAGCCGGCGGGCGATGGAGGCGGGGGTGCAGGGTTATTTTGCTTTTTTGCACGGGCAGCGCGTGACTTATTTTGGGCGCGGGGGGAGCAGCACACGGAGTGGTTCCCGGGGGCGGGTGGGTCGAAGTGAGGCGGGGCCGGTTGGCGGGTAACGCAGAGACACAGGGGCGCGGAGACACAGAGAGGGCGGGGCATGTGAACAGAGGGGGGCGAAGGAAGCAAAGTTGGAGGGGTGGTTTTTGGCAGCCGTGAATGGAGCGACGATGTGGAGCAACGGGCGTTGCGGAATGATTGACCCAAGCATGTGTGATCGCTACTCTGCGGCAATTAGCCTCCGCATGGTTGCGGTCAAATCAGAAGTTATGCATCATCAGCGAGTTATGACACAAAGAGACATGATGCGAGAGTTGTTCCGCCGGTTCGGTGGTGACCGTGCGCAGGTTGTTGAGGCTTACGCTGAGGCGGAGCGTCGCGGCGAAGTCGAGCGAGTTCGGGACGCCCACGACATGAGTGCAGATGAGTATGCGTCACGCCTGTTCGCAGATGGAGTCGAGAAGAGTTGGATTCACCGCTGACGATGCATAACCATGCGCTGCAGCGAACCCGGCCATCGTATTCAGGTTTCAATCCACTCTACTTGTGGGCCGAGTCGCTGAACTTGGTCGTTATGCCATTGAAATTTGAGGCACCACGCCGATGGCGAGAATCTATATCGAAACGACCGTGATTAGCTTCTACTTCAACGCTCGCAAAGAGCCGGAAATGGTCGCTCGTGAGAACTGGACGCGCCGGTGGTTGGACGCCGCGCTGGTTGGCAAGGATGAGTTGGTCACGAGCCTGGCCGTAAAATCTGAACTGGACGCGGGTGAATTTCCAAACAAATCCGAAATGCTTGCGCTGGCTTCTCGCCTTCCGCTGCTGGCATTGAATGACGCAGTGGCCGAAGCGGTTGATTCGTATATTTCGCGCCACGTCATGCCCAACGATCCAGGCGGTGATGCTCTACACCTGGCAGTGGCATCGTTCCATCGGTGTGATTTCTTGGTGACTTGGAACTGCCAACACATCGCCAATGCCAATAAATTTGGACATATTCGCCGGGTGAATGATATACTTGGATTGGGGAATCCCGCGTTGGTCACGCCGCTTGAACTATTAAACGAGGAAACGATCGTTGGATAGCTACTCTGAAGTACGGCGTGTGCGCAAACTAATGTCCGAACGTGCCGGACACGATATCCGCAAGCTGATTGCGTCTATTAATGAGCGTTGGCTAGGCGATGCCACTGAGACAATTGATCCTGGAACGATGGCGGAACAGTGTGACGCGCCAAAGCCGCCGATTGTCGGCGTTGCTAATGCTTCATCTGCTCCGGCGACGCGGTGATTGTTGCCGTGCGGGATTTCAGCCCGGTCAACCCT
>JANNTN010000023.1:0-9839 GCA_031394445.1 Anatilimnocola sp. | reverse complement strand
CCGTCGGGCATGGCTTCGAGGGCATTTTTCACGAGATTAACCAGAGCGGCTTGCAGCGTTTCGCCGTTGAGCAAAATGCTGGGCAGATCGGGGTCGAGATAGCGAACGATGTCGATGTGCGAGTCGTCGGCCTGGGCGGTGAAGAGGTCGAGGACGCGATCGATTTGATCGTTGAGGCTGCCGAGGGTGAGCTCGAGTTGGTTGACCTTGTTGAATCGCAGAAAATCATTCAGCAGGTTCTCCAGTCGCGTGCATTGCCGGCTGACCATCTCGATTTTGGCGAGGGCCCGGCGGTCCTTGGGCGTTTGCGGATCGGCAAAATCCTCTCCCAGGAGGTCCATGTTCATGCGAATGACCGAGAGGGGATTTTTGATCTCGTGGGCGAGCGAGCCGGCGAGGGCGGCGAGCTCGGCATAGCGTGAGCGGAGCGCGTCGAAGGCGTCTTCGGAATAGATGGGCTGTTGATCGGGCATGGAAGGTATTTTGCCATGCGAGCCCCGAAATCGGCAGAGGGAACCACGAAAGACACTAAATACACGAAAAATGCAGGAGGCAAAGGACAGGAATTGAACAGGAGCAAACAGAGCAAACGGAGAGAAGCACAGTGAACAAAAGGAAACAAAAGCAAAGAAGTGAGGATTCGAAAATTTGCGCCGCTGTGAAGAAACGCAGCGTTTGTAATACGAAATACACGAAAACAGATGCCTTCATTTCGTGTATTTGGTGTATTTCGTGGTTCGCCCTGCATTCGATTGGGCGCGGTATCTTGTTTTCATGAAACAAATATCTAGTGCCTTGGCAGCCGAAGTGGCGAAGCGATTGGAGTTGGCGATTGCTGCTGGGAAAGAGGCGGGGGGGCTGACGCTGCGCTATTTCCAGCAAGACAATTTTGAGGTGGAGAAGAAGAGCGATGCGTCGCCGGTGACGATCGCGGATCGGTCGGCGGAGCAGCTTTTGCGGGAGCGGATTGGGGCGGCTTTTGCGGCGGATGGAATCGTGGGGGAGGAGTTCGGCGCGGTGGAGGGATCGTCGGGGTTTACGTGGATTCTCGATCCGATCGATGGGACGAAGTCGTTCATTTGCGGCGTGCCGCAGTATGGGACGATGGTGGGGGTTGAGTACGAAGGTAAGGCGGTGGTTGGCCTGGTTTTTATTCCCGGGCTGAACGAAGGGGTGTATGCGTCGGCGGGCCAGGGGGCATGGCATTTTCGTGGCGAGGAACAGCCGAAGCGTTGCCATGTCAGCAAGAAAACGCGGCTGGCCGACGGCCTTTTCGTAACGTCGCAGGTCGATACGTTCGCGAAGCGTGGGGCGGCGGGGGCTTTTGAGGCGTTGCAAAAGTCGGCGTACATCACGCGGACCTGGGGTGATTGCTACGGGTATCTGCTGGTGGCGACGGGCCGGGCGGAAGTGATGGTGGATCCGATGTTGAATGTGTGGGACGCGGCAGCCGTGCAGCCGATCATTGAGGAAGCCGGGGGCTCGTTTACCGATTGGCACGGAACTCCCACGATTCATGCGGGGGAGGCGATGGCGACGAACGGGCTGATTCTCGATGAAATATTGGCGATTACGCGGCAATTTCCGCGGTTGAAATGAACCTTGGGCGGGTGAGTTCGCTCCTGGGCTGAGGGTTCGATGTCAGGCTGCTCACCCTTCATAATTCAGCCTTTATCATCCATAATTGGTTTTTGGCCCCGCCTCTCGTTTGAGCCTTCCTATGCCTCCCTTCACGACGCACACGGGCCTGGTCGCTTGCATGGACCGGTCCAGTGTCGATACGGATCAGATCATTCCCAAGCAGTTCCTCAAGCGGATCGAGCGGAGCGGCTATGGGCCGTTTTTGTTTTTCGATTGGCGTTATGGGGATGATGGAACGACGCCGAACCCGGAGTTTGAGTTGAATCAACCGAAAGCGAAGGGGGCGAGCGTACTTCTGGCCCGCCGCAACTTTGGGTGTGGCTCCAGCCGGGAGCATGCGGTGTGGGCGATTGAGAATTACGGCTTCCGCGCGGTGATCGCCCCGAGCTTCGCCGATATTTTTTACAACAACTGCTTCAAGAACGGCGTGCTGCCGATTCGGCTGAGCGAGGAGCAGGTGGAGCAGTTGTTTCAGCGAGCGAGCGGCGGCGGATATACGCTGACCGTCGATCTGAACACTTGCCGGCTGACGGATTCGGAGGGGTTGTCTTTGCCGATTGAGGTGGCTGAATCGCGGCGGCATAACATGCTGAATGGCTTGGACGACATCGCCCTCACGCTGCAGCACGAGGCGAAGATCACGGCGTTTGAGCAGTCGAATGCGGTGTAGTTGGCGGGGGTGACTCAAATCGTCGAAACAAGACGTTGAGTCGGATTGGCAATATTCTTTGACGGCGCTTCGGGAGCAGGTTTGCTCCCGGCTAATGGGATAGTGAATCACACAATGAGTTCTTCACTGGCTACGACGAAATCGACGCTCCGGGCCGGTATGGTCGGGATGGGGATGATTTTTGACGAGACGTATCGGCCGTTCTTTGAGCAGGCGCATGCGGCGGGTTTGTATGACCCGCGGTTTGGTCTGTGTCAGGTCGAGCTCGCGGCGGTGGCCAGCAAGACGGGTGGCCGGGCGGAGGCGTATCGGAAAGCGGCTGGGGAGCGGATTGCAGCGTTCCAGAGCTTTCGCGAGCCGGATTCGATCGGCCAGCTTTTGAAGCACGGCGTCGATTTCGTGTGCGTGGCGACGCCGGACGATCGGCACTTTGCGGCAGCGAAGACGGCGCTGGAAGCGGGCAAGCATGTGCTGATCGAAAAACCTTCGGTGCTGTCGCTGGCGGAGCTGGATGAATTGGACAAGTTGGCGCGGCAGAAGAATGTGTTGGCGAAAGTCGTCTATCACAAGCTGCTCGATCCAGATCATAAGAAGCTGCGGACGCTGGTGGCCGATGGGGAGCTGAAGCACGTTAATACGGGTTACTGCACGTTGCTGGAGCCGAAGAGTATTAGCGGCGGGCAATTTGCCGAGTGGATTCAGGGTCGCAATCCCGGCACGTATGTGGCCGTGCATTACATCAAGTTGATCGACTTTACATTTGGCGGGCGGCTCAAGAGTGTTTCCTGCACGGGGCAGCGGGGTTTGGTTGGCCCGGCGAACGGACCAACGTGGGATTCGACGCAGCTCCGCATGATTTACGAGTATGCCGATGGGCGGGAAGCGGCATTCGACATTCACACCAGTTGGGTGACGCCCGATAATTTCCCTGGCTATGTCGATCAAGAGGTGCAGTTCCGCTTCGACAACGGCGTGTGGAACGCGCATAGCCGCAAGCGGGGGATTGAATGCACGGTGGAGGAACGAACGCCGTTCACGCGGAAGATCAACATCAACAACCACTACAACGGGCAGTTTCTGGAGCCGTGGGGCGAGCGGTCGCAGCGAGGTTACGGGATTGAAGTGCTGGAACGGTTTGTGCGCGAAGTGGCGATGGTGGAACATGGCGGGCCGGCTGGTGAGCGAACGGCGCGACTCGCAGCGGCACGGAAGTTGGACTACAACGATGTTGCCGCCGACCGACAAACGGTTGCGGCGGTCCAAGCGATGGAAGCAATTTTGGCGAAGCATGTGGCCGGTGTGCCGAATTGCGTTGTTGAAATCGATCACAAGCTTGGTGGGTTGGTTTTGTTTGCGCCTGGAAAAGCCGAACCCGATGTTTTGTACTCCGGCCGAGTTAATGCAACTTAACAGCCGGGAGTAAACCTGCTCCCGGAGATTCGTTATTCGATAATCAACACATTTCGCCGCTGCTCCGGGACCAGGTTTGGTCCCGGCTAATGGGCGCTTAAAAAACTATGACTGCCACTGTCGAAACACCGACCGCGATCCAACACGCTGGCGAAGAGAAGTCGAACGAGATTCGCGAGCGACTGGCGGTGGTGGAGCCGCACTGTATCCGCACATTCACGCCGAGCTTGGCGGTGCTGGCGAAGAGCGCGGGGTCGTATCACTGGACGCCGGAGGGGCGGAAGCTGGCCGATTTTTCGTCGGGCGTGCTGGTGATGAATTTGGGCCACAACCCGACGCGGTGGTGGCAGCGGGTGAAGGATTATTTGGGCCTGCATGACCTGAAGAATGCGGGGGAGTTCTTCGAGGCAGTGACGCTGAGCGCGTACAACGCGATTACAGAAGTGGAGTTGCTCGCCACGGAGCGGCTGGTGTCGCTAATGCAAAAGCAGCCCGGCGGCGCGAACTGCGAGCAAGTGCTGTGGGCGGCCAGCGGCAGCGAGGCGATTCAAAAAGCTTTGTGGACTGCGCTGGACCGGCCGCAGGTCGATAATTCGCCGCGTGGTGCGGCCAAGGAAGGCGGGCCGATCATCCTGAGTACGCGGCATGGGTTTCACGGCAAAAAGGGGCTCGCGGGTGCCGTCACCGGCAGTGAACACGATCCCGAACGCGATTCCCGAGTCAAATTCATCAGCTTTCCGCACGATGAATGCATTAGCGTGCTCAAGCGGAAACACCACATCGATCTGGTTCCCTACGAGGCGGAACTGGCTCGCCTGTGGGCCGAGTACGGCAGCCGCATTCGGTGCCTGATCACCGAGCCTTATCTCGGTGGCGGCGGCTCGTTTCATCCGCAGAAGGAATACATTCAGATGCTCGCACGCTTTTGCCGCGAGCGCGACATCCTGTTCATCTTCGACGAAGTGCAAGCCAATTTTGGCCGCACCGGTTCGCTGTTCGCGTTCACGGAATATGGCGTTGAGCCGGACATCGTGGTCCTGGGCAAAGGTTTGGGTAATGGCGTGGCGGTGAGCGCTGCCGTGGGCCGGGCTGAACTGTTCGCCAACATGCACTATGGGGAAGGCTCGGACACCTGGAGCGCCAACCCGCTGGCGAGCGCCGCCGTCCTGGCCACGCTCGACGAATATGAAACGACGGACGTGTTGGAAAAAGCCAAAGAGCTATCAAAAACATTGGAGCGCTGCCTGTTGGAACTGACTGAGTTGCCGGGGGTCGCCCATGTCCGCGGCGAAGGAGTTGTGTGGGGCATTGAGTGCGCGCCCGTCGGTTTCCGTACCGCCGAGCAGGTCGCCCGCGCCTGCGTCGAGGCCTGTTATCAGGGGGATGACCACGGCCGCGGCATTCACCTGCTTGGACCGCTGGCTGGCAAGGTCATCCGCGTTAGCCCGCCGCTCGTCATGCCGCCCGATGAGGCCGAAGAGTACTGCGCCGTGATGTATCGGCTGTTTGCGAAGGTGGGGCACCAGTAAGGCGTCGGTTGCCCCAATTTGTCCATCGCCAAATGCTTGCTTGACATACCTTGCGTGGCTAGGCTATCATGCCTTGCCATGCGAGGTATAGTATGAAACCCAGTCCTGATCTGATTCGCGGCGCGCTGGAGCCGGTGATTCTGGAAGTGATTGCCGGCGGCGCGACGTACGGCTACGAGATCGCCAAGGCGATCGAGCAAACGAGCGGTGGCCAGTTGCTCGCCCAAGAGGGGACGCTCTATCCGGCCCTCCACCGCTTGGAAAAGCGCGGCCTCTTGGAAGCGGAATGGGCCGCGTCGCCCGAAGGCCGCCAGCGGAAGCATTACAAACTGACGGCTCTCGGCCGCAAGGAGCGGCTGGCTCTCCGCAAGGAATGGACGGAATTTACCCGCGCGGTAAACCTCATTCTGGGGATTCAGCATGTCCAAGTTGCCTGGTAATGATCCCGTCGCCGCCGAGATCCAGGCCGAAATTGCCGACCACCTGGCGACGGCTACCGAGAAACTCCAATCGCAGGGCATCGCCAGTAACGAAGCCCGCGAAAAATCCGAGGCCAAATTCGGCGACGCCGCGACAATCGGCCGCCGCTGCTACTGGATCAAGCAAGGAGATTTCCTCATGTTCCACACCGCAACGATCGTCCTCCTCACGTTACTATGCTGCGCCTTAGGCGTAATGGCCTTCAACGGCCACCGCTCGCAGCGCCAAATGGCTGAACAAATGACCGCGCTGGCCGAGCAACTCAAGGCGTTAGCCGAAAGGCCGATCGTGCAATCACAGCCCTCGGAGCATCCGCCGCAGGAAATCACTGGACAGGCTTACGTCGGATCACCCACGTTGCCGGTCAAGAACAAGGAGGTAATGATCGTCAACGCCACGGACGGGAGTATTGTGCGGCGAGTGTTGACCGATGACGACGGTAAATATCGCTCCGGTCCGCTCGGAGCAGGTGACTATTGTTTGGTGTCCAGTGTAGCGACGCAAAGTCCGCTCACTCCCTACTTTCCGTACATACAGACCGCGCCCATCTATGTCTATCCAGGCCTGCCCGCGCCCGGCCATGATTTCGACGTCGCAGAGCAGGCAGGACGTCTGGCCATTGAATTATCGCGGGAACTTCCCAGTCTCCGTGTCGATGATAAATACACGATTGAATCGCGCCTCTTGATCGAAGTTGCTACGGCGCAAAAACGATCTCGGTTCTGGACCTCCAGCATGCCCATGCCGCCCGCCTGGCCTCTGCGTCTGTCGAGCGTGACTGCATCCGATCGGGGCCCGTCCTTTTCCCCGAGGTTTCTCGAGCTGCTGGCTCAGGAAGACCTGAAGAACCAGCACGAAGCGACGCATTTCGGCGATCAATTTGGCCTCTTACCTACCGGAGAGGCGACCGTTGTCGCCGCGGTAATTGCTGATGTCATTCCCCTCGGCTACCAGCCACCGCAGCTCGCCATCGTTGAAGCTACATTTGGCAGCCGTACCGACTCAACAAGCATCAAGCGACAGGTTTTCAAGGATCGTGCATGGCAAAGTGCGCAAGCGATGGTTTCGGGAGGCGACAGGCCCATCGCCCCCTCCAATAATCCGCCGACGCTGGAAAACGACCGCTTCTTCTGGATGACAAAAGGTCTTGGGCAACTTTGGCTCAAACGTCTCTCACCAGACGAAACAGAGCCTGCACCGCCCCCGCAGCCGTTTACCCTCTTGCAATCGACGTTGAGCGTCAACGCCAGATCTGACTGGACATTTACCGTGCCTATCATCAGCGGCAGCATCACTCGCCTTCGCGTGGAAGTGCCCGCGGACATCGAAGCGAAGATCAAAGAACTGATCGCAACGACTACTGAGGCGCAAGAATTTTGGAAATACACTCTCGGCGATAATTCGCCTCCTCCAATTGAAATGCAGCAAGAGCTCAACCAGGGATCGCATCCCTTTTTCCGAAAAGTCAAAATCACCGTCCTCGGCACTGAACCGCTTGACCAAGGGCCGGCAAAATAGCCGCACGATGAGATGGTGAGCGTTCCTATTGCGTGAAGGCTCGGCTTTCGCCGAACGAAAGTACTCAGTACTGTGTATTCAGTGCTTGACCTAAGCTGTTTCGGTGTGACTAAACACCATTCCACTACGTCCTAAACCCCGACCCTTGCATGCGTCTTGGTCTTTACGGTGGTTCGTTCGATCCGGTGCATTATGGGCATTTGCTGCTGGCGGAGTGCGCGCGGGAGAGGCTGAGGCTGGATGAGGTGTGGTTGATGCCGGCGGCGGTGCCGCCGCATAAGCAGGGGAGGGAACTCGCTCCGGCGAAGCACCGGTTGGCGATGCTCGACCTGGCCCTCGGCGGGCACGAGCAGATCAAATCGTCGCGGTTGGAGATCGAGCGCGGGGGGGTGAGTTATACGGTTGATACGTTGGCGGCGATTCATGAGCAGCAGCCGGGAGTGGAGTTGTTCTTTCTGATGGGGGCCGATTCGCTGAATGATTTGCCGACGTGGCGAGAGCCGGGGCGGATTTGCGAGTTGGCGACGGTGGCGGTGGTGCGAAGGGGCGGAGCGCCGGAACCGGATTTTGGCGTGCTGGTGCCGCTGGTAAGCAGCGAACGGCTGGCGGCGATACGGGCGGCGCAGGTGCAGATGCCGCTGATTGAGCTGTCGAGCACCGATTTGCGGCAGCGAGCGGCGGCGGGGCAGAGCTTGCGCTATCGCACGCCGCGAGCGGTGGAAAAGTACATCGAAACGCATGGACTTTACGGTCACACGCTGGCGGTGTCGTAGATTACGATGCAGGGATGGCCATTCGTGTGGAGTTTTACGGCATTGCGCGGCAGCGGGCGGGGGCGATCGAGTTGACGCTCGAACCACCGGGGTCCGACATACGACTAGCCGACCTGCTGAAGCAAATCGCTGAGCAGGCCCCACGACTTGGCCAAACACTCTTAGTCGGGGGCCAGTTGCACGAGTCGCTCATGGTCAACGTGGACGGAATTCGCTTCGTTCGCGATCCAGAAACGGTCATTCACGATGGTCAGAGCGTGTTAGTTTTGTCCGCGGACGCAGGTGGTTGAGCGTGACCACAAACTCCATTCATTCGATTCCCGGCTATCACGGCCGGTATTTGCGAATTGATGCTACGACGGGGCAGGCGAATTCGCGGCGACTGGACGAGTCGGTGTTGCGCGGCTTTCTGGGTGGCAGTGGGCTGGGGACGTGGCTCTTGTTGCGGGAGCAAGCGGCGGCGGTCGATCCGCTGTCGCCGGAAGCATCGCTGGCGTTCGTTTTTAGCTCCTTGGTGGGCAGTCCGCTGACGACGTCGGCCAAGTTCGCGGTTGTCAGCAAGAGTCCGTTGACGCAACGGATCAACGATTCGTTGGCGAGCAGCGGCTTTGCGCTGGCGGGGAAAAAAACGGGCTACGACGCGATCGTGATTGTCGGCCGGGCAAGTCAGCCGAGCGTGGTGGTGATTGACGATGGCAAAGTCGAGTTGCAGCCGGCGAGCGATTTGGCTGGGCAGCCGTGCGGCGAGACGGAGCGGTTATTGAAAGCGCGATTCGGCGCGGATTTTAGCTTTGCCGTAATTGGTCAGGCGGGGGAGCGGTTGGTGCGGTATGCGACGATCTCGCACGATGGGCGGCACGCGGGGCGTGGGGGCAGCGGGGCCGTGCTGGGGGCGAAGAACATCAAGGCGATTGCGGTGCGCGGCACGCAGCGGTGTGAATGGGCGTTTCCCGGTGAGTTGGCGGCTTTTGCGAAGGAGCTGTCGAGTCGGTCGTTTGGTCCGGCGACGGCCAAGTATCGGGAGCTGGGGACTGCGGCGAATTTGTTGACGTTCAATCGGTTGCATGCCCTGCCGACGCGGAACTTTCAAGCGGGGAGCTTTGCGGCTGCCATCGATTTGGCTCCGGAGACATTGTCGCTCGTGCGGGAGAAAACGCGGGCGTCGTGCGCGTGCTGCACGATTGGGTGCGAGCATATTTATTCGACTAGCGGGGGAGCGAGTGTACGGCTGGAATATGAGAATTTGTTCGCGCTGGGACCGCTGTGTGGTATGGGAGATGCCGATGCCGTCTTAAGAGCATCGCGGCTGTGCGATGACTTGGGAATCGACACGATCAGCGCGGGGGGAACGATCGCGTTTGCGATGGAGTGCGTGGAGCGGGGCTTATTGGAGGCGGAGTGGCTGAAGTTTGGCGATGGAGAGGCGCTGCTGCGGGCGCTGGAGCTGATAGGCCGGCGGGAGGGAATCGGCGATTTGCTGGCGGAGGGGAGTCGGATCGCGGCGGAACGGATTGGGGGCTCTTCGCTGGATTTTGCGCCGCAGGTGAAGGGTTTGGAGATTCCCGGCTATGAGCCGCGGGCACTGCAAACGATGGCTTTGGGATTCGCGGTGGGCACGCGCGGGGCGGATCACAATCGGAGCGGGGCGTACGAAGTCGATTTTTCGCCGCAGGCCGATCGGCACAAGATGACGGCGGAATCGGCGGTGCTAGCCATCGAAACCGAGAACAAGGCGGCGCTCATGGACTCGCTCATTCTGTGCAAATTTTTGCGAGGGGTGTTCAGCGACTTTTATGAGGAAGCGGCACAGATGCTGCG
>JANNTN010000476.1:0-3752 GCA_031394445.1 Anatilimnocola sp. | reverse complement strand
AGCTTGCGGGCCAGCGCCCGATTCTGGTGCTGGCTGCGTTCGTTTTGGCATTTTACTTCCAGGCCCGTGGCCAGGTGAACGATGCGCACGCAGCTTTCGGTTTTGTTGACGTGCTGGCCACCGGCACCGCCAGCCCGCATGGTCTCTTCGCGAACATCCTTGTCCCAATCGACTGTGATTTCGATGTCGTCATTGACTTCGGGCGAGACATCGACGGCGGCAAAGCTGGTTTGCCGCTTGGCCTCCGAGTTGTAGGGGCTGATGCGGACGAGCCGGTGATGGCCCGTTTCGCCTTTCAAATAGCCGTAAGCCATTGGTCCGCGGATGGCGATCGTCGCGCTTTGAATTCCGGCCACGATGTTGTCTTGACGTTCGAGCAAGACCACGCTGTAGTCGTTTTTCTGCGCCCAGTTCGTGTACATTCGCAGCAGCATTTCCGCCCAGTCGTTGGCGTCGGTGCCGCCATCGCGGGCGTTGATGCTGACGATTGCGCCCGCCGAATCGTGCGGGCCGCTGAGGAGCGATTTCAGCTCCAGTTCGTCGAGTGCCTGTTCGAGACGCGCGATCTCGGCGCGAACTTCACCGGCAAAGGCTTCGTCCGCCTCGGCCAGCTCCAACATTCCCGGCAAATCGGTACCAGATCGTACGACATCCTCGAGCGGCTTGAGAATGCCCTTCAGCGCTTTGAGTTGGCTAACAGTATCGCGGGCCCGCTCCTGAACATTCCAGAAATCGGGCGCTCCCATGCGGGCTTCGATCTCAGCCTCTTGCTTTAGTTTTCCTTCATAGTCAAAGAGAGTCTCGGAGCTGCGTGACTCGCTGCTGAATCGCTTCCGCGCGGTTGTACCATTCCGTTTCCATGCTTACTCCACAAGAGGATCAATCCGAAGCGGTCCGCGTAGCATCCTTGCCCGTGGGTGGCGGCGGCGTCGGTTGTTTGGCCGCTTCTTCTTTCGTCGGAACTGGTGGTGGCGGGCTCCCACAGCCAGAAACAATTAACAGACAAGAAAGCATGATGGCGGTAATAGGCTGAATATGCAATGCACGTTCCTCGGCGTAAAGAAATTCGATGTACTAACACGGCTTAAGAAGGATTCATCATTGAATCAGGTCGTTACCCTTGTGCAATCCGTCCCCCATACCGCTGATGGCTATGTACGCGCCGTAGTCCGCGTTCGGACTGATGCTGCGCACCGATCCGTCCGCCATCACGAAATTGACGATTCCGCTAGTATGGTCGCTGTTAAAGCTACCGTACCGGCGCCTTGGAGCGCCGATGGATTCACCCGGCTGGAGCGAATCCAAACTCGTAAAGGCAAGACCTCCAAACGTAGGCAAAAATCCGCTCCCAATCCAGGTATAGCTGGCATGTGGATCACCCGCCTGCCTGGCCTGACCGCCCATCACTTCGCCAAAAAGGAGGGTATTCGTCGTGCCATCGGAAACGTGCGAAAGACGCGTTTTGGTGCGCGTGGCAAAGATGCCCTGAAAGTTGATCCCTTGTTGTCCTCGTGGAATTCCCATCAGATCGGCGCGACCGTCGGATACATTCCACGACGCGGCGTTGCCCCCGTACCCGGCGACGCCCAGATAGTTGGTGCGGCCAAAAGAGAGAATCGTTTCGCTAGTGGAATTGTTCCAGCCTACGATCTGCGTTCCATTGAGAAAGAGGTTGACGGTGGCGACGATAAAACCAGGCTGGGCACCGTAAAGCTGCGTCGATGGGCAGGACAGCGTCTTGATACGCGTGCGAGCCGCAGCCACCGAAGAGTTGTGGTTGTTCCAAGAATTCTGATAATCCTCCACCCTCATATTTGTGGTGATTAGGCTGCTGACTGCGGATTGTTCGAAATACGGAAGCAGATATGCCAAAGAGCCTACCCACTGATTATTTGATGACGCGTTTGACGTTGCCGCAGTGTCAGAGATATGAGGCAGCAACCCCAAATGGCCCGGCGGAAGCTGGCCCTGCACGTCGAAAAAAACATGATTGGCCAAGCCAATCTGCTTCAAGTTATTCGTACATGCCGTTCGCCGGCTCGCCTCGCGTGCCGATTGCACCGCGGGCAACAGCAGCGCGACAAGCACGCCGATGATGGCAATCACCACCAACAGTTCCACAAGCGTGAACGCTTGCTTGACGCTGCGAAACAACAAACCACGCCGAGATAGCATAAGAACCTCCGGAAACTCATCCGATCATACGCTGAACAAGCCGCAATCGCTTTGGCTGGCTCCGGAGAGAGAAGCGATATCAGCCGCGGCTTTGTCGGATTCTACCCAGTTCAAGCGATTTTTCAAGGTAATTCCTGAAGCACTTTCAATATTATCGCGTCAAAGCGGCAGACAATTGCAATGATTGGCCTTAGTTGTTCGTTATGATGGGGCCAGCCGGGCCCACTGCTGCGCTTTGGCTGTTGTCACGCTGGGCATTCAACGGGATACTTGTTGACGGCGGATCGCGTTTTCGTTTCCCACCCTTGGGGCCGACCGGTTTTGGACCAATCCCAATGGTGCCGGGTGCCGAATGGCTGCTTGGTGTATCCGACCCGGATAATTTGGTTTTGCTCGAATGACGGTCACTCCCCTCCCGACACTGACGCCGCCCGACGAGCGACCAGAACCCGACCTATCGGGCCGCCGCATCGGCGATTATCAGCTTCTGCGCCGGCTGGGACGTGGCGGCATGGCCGAAGTGTATCTGGCCGAGCATCTTTCGCTGCGCCGGCAGGTGGCGCTCAAGGTGCTGCGAAAAAATTTGGCAGGCGATGAAGCGTACATTCGCCGCTTTCAGAACGAGGCCCAGGCCGCCGCCAAGCTGGTTCACGCCAACATCGTCCAGATTTATGAAGTTGGTTGCGTGGACGGCACGTATTACATTTCGCAGGAGTACGTGCCGGGCCAAAATTTGAAGCAGCTTTTGGGAAGGCTAGGGCACGGCGTCGATGCGGTGCAAGCGGTCAACATCATTCGGCAGGTTGCGGCTGGTTTGCACAAAGCGGCTGAGCAAAAGATCATTCACCGCGATGTGAAGCCAGAAAACATCATGATCACTCCCGGCGGGGAGGTGAAAGTTGCCGACTTCGGCCTCGCGCGGGTCGCGCGCGATGGCGAGGCGCTGAACCTGACGCAGGTCGGCATCACGATGGGCACACCGCTGTACATGAGTCCGGAGCAGGTTGAGGGCCGAGCCGTCGATCCGCGCAGCGATATCTATTCGTTCGGCGTTACGTGCTATCACATGTTGGCGGGGCATCCTCCGTTCGATGGGCCGACCGCGCTGAACGTGGCGGTGCAGCACCTGAAGACTGAGCCCAAGCGATTGGAAGTATCGTGCCCGCACTTGCCAGACGGTTTGTGCCGTATCGTTCATAAGATGCTGGCGAAAAAGCCCGAGGACCGTTATCAGCGACCCATCGACCTGCTCAAGGAATTGAAATCACTCAAAATTGAGGGACTAGATCAGGATTGGGCAGCCGAACTGCCTGGGTTTAATTCGGCCGACTTGGCGCTGAGCACGGCGGGTCGATTGGAAGCTACGCAACAGCTCGAACAATTGCTCCGCACCAGCTTGACCACGCACCCGCGCGAATGGGGCCTGGGAGCGAGGGCGGGGGCCATCGCCGCGTTGATTTTTGCTGGGCTCATGGTTGGCGGTGCGTGCGCGTGGGTTCTGCGACCGACACCGCTGCTGGAAGCATCGCCGACCGCAGAAAATCTTAAAGTCCGACGCGGGGCATCGGTGAGCGATC
>JANNTN010000916.1:0-1795 GCA_031394445.1 Anatilimnocola sp. | reverse complement strand
TCCCGTCCATAGCAAGCAGTTGGCTGTTAACCAACCAGCAACCAGGCGCGAGAGCGTCCACCAAGTAGCCCGCGGAAGGCGGGCGCACGCATGATCGGCCGTCAGCCGGCCTGTTCAAGTCGCCAAAGTGCGATTCGCGATCTGGCTTTGCCAGATGGCGTGTTAAGCAAGGCGACAAAGGCAGCCGCTGGCGGCAGCACCGATGAGCGCCCTGTAGTGCGCCGCCGCACGGCTCCGCGCCGGTGAACGGCTACTAACGACGGCCAATCACTCCGCCGGGCTTCGGCTCGGTGCGAACTTGCCGCCCGAGGCAGCCCGCAACCGGCAAACGGGACCGTGCTCAAGCGACACTCCGCGTTTTTTGGGTGTGATCGGCGAACGTCCCGCCTTCCAACGGCCTCTTTGGCCTGTGTCACAACACCTTAGATAAATCACTTTTTGTGTTCCGGTTCGGAGAGGAGGTGCAGCCATGATGCTGTTCAAGTACATCAAGATTCGTAGCTACGAGATCGGCCTGGTGTTTCGCGACCGCGAGTTCAAGGGACTCCTGGCTACCGGTACGCACTGGCTGCTAGACCTGCTGGGCAAGACTCGGGTTGAGGTTGTTTCGCAGCGCGCGCCGTGGCTTGTCCACGAGCAGCTCGACATGATCGTAAAGTCGGGCGCGCTCACCGGCCGCGCGCTGGTGCTGGATCTCAAGGACCACGAGCGGGCCCTCGTATGGATCGACGGCCGCTTCAGCCACATTCTGCCGTCTGGCCTGCACGCCTACTGGACGGGCCAGAAGGAAGTGCGGGTTGAGCTGATCGATGCGCGGCAGGTCCGGTTCGACCACAAGGATCTAAGCGTCATCATTCGCAGCCAGGGTGCCAAGCTAGCGCTCGACATTTGCAACGTCGAGCGTGACCGCGTGGGTGTGCTGTTCATCGACGGCCGCTACATCGATACGCTGCCGCCGGGCCAGTACGCCTTCTGGAAGGGGCCGGCCGACGCCCGCGTTGTTGAGGTCGATTTGCGCGAGACCACGACCGACATCAGCGGCCAGGAGATCATGACCGCTGACAAGGTTACGCTCCGCGTGAACGCCAACGTGACGTACCGCATCGTTGACGCTCGCAAGGCAGTCAGCTCGACGGACGATGTCCGTCAGGCCCTGTATCGCGAGACGCAGTTGGCTCTGCGGGCCGTCATCGGCGCACACGAACTCGATGCCTTCCTGATCGGCAAAGACACGGTCGGCGAGGAGATTGAGCAGACGGTGCGCCAGCGTGCAGGTGAATTGGGTCTGGAAATCGCTTCGGTAGGCATCCGCGACGTGATTCTGCCGGGCGAAATGAAGGATCTGATGAACAAGGTCACGGAGGCCAAAAAGGCAGCCGAGGCCAACCTGATCTCGCGCCGTGAGGAGACTGCCGCGATCCGCAGCCAGGCCAATACCGCCAAGTTGCTGGTCGAGAACCCGACGCTCATGCGGATGCGTGAGCTGGAGGTTCTGGAGAAGATCGCCTCGGCCGGTCACCTTAAGGTCGTCCTCGGCGGAGAAAAGGGTCTTGCCGACCGTGTAACCAACCTGTTGTAAACTTACGCCCCTGGCCCGAGCAATCGCGCCAGGGGCGATTTTTTTCTATATTCTACGCTGCCCGGACTTCGGATTTCGCCCCGTGACCATTCGCGCTTTGGCTTCTATTCCGTTGGGGCGTCGTTCTATAGTAATGCATCGATAGCCGTGAGTGCATCCAACGCCCCCACCGGTAGAGATACCGCTCCAGGTGGAACCGCCGGTTCGCGAGGATTG
>JANNTN010000851.1:0-9935 GCA_031394445.1 Anatilimnocola sp. | reverse complement strand
CCCCGTCGTGCCCACGTAGCCGGCCCACGTAATCTGAATTGGCGCTGGTTTCCGGGCAAATACGAGCAACCGATTTGTCCGACCCTGTAATTTCTTTTGTGTCAGTCCATCAGGGAATGTTATTTGCTGATGTTTTGGGGGAGGCGGTTCTCGAAGAGGATGGCGAAGTGGTTGAGGGCGGTTCAAAACGGCGGCGCGCGGACCTTCACGTTCACTCACCAGTATTTTGACGACAATCCGAGCAACACCGCATTTGACGAGTACTCGATCAGCGTCTCCGTCGCCGACGATGACGCGGGAAGCACCTCGGCAACGACAAGCTTGACCGCCCACAACTTGAACCCCCGCAACTTCACGTTTGCGGCCCACTCGGTGGATGAGAGCGGCATTGTCACGGTAACCGGCTCATTCACTGATTCTGGCACGCTGGATTCCCATCGCGTGGACATTGATTGGCGCGGCGACGGTCCTGGCGAGGGCAATACGACCATCACGACCAACGGACCGAATCCCGTAGGCACTTCGCTAACTTTTGCCGACGGAGTGTGGACGTTTTCCGCCACGCACCAAAAATTATTGGCACCGATGGCAAAGACATCATTCATCTTGTTCGCCATGTCTCCAGCGGCTCGCACGGCGGCAGTGATGGCGGCAACGACACTATCAACGCCGGCAACGGCAACAACGAGGCGCGCGGCGACGATGGCAACGACACCATTGTTACGGGAACCGGCCGCGACTCCATCGAAGGCGGCAAAGGCAACGATTTGGTCCTGGCCGGAACAGGCAACGACACAGTCCGAGGTGGCGACTGCAACGACGTCCTCGTCGGCGGCGAGGGAGACGATTCGCTCACCGGCGACGACGGCCGCGACGTGATGATTGGCGGCTTGGGAACCGACACGATCATTGGTAGCAAGGATGAAGACCTCCTCATCGCCGGCTGGACATCGTTCGACTCCAACCAGGCCGCGCTCAACGAGATCATGGCCGAATGGGGCAGCACTTCCAGCTATGCCAACCGCGTCAGCCATTTGAGTGGTGCGAGCGGCGGCCTGAACGGCGCGACGTTCCTCCGCGGCAGCGATGTGACCGGCGGCGTCGGCAATCAGACCGTGTTCGACAGTAACGCAGACGATCGCTTGACGGGCAGCCAAGGGACCGATTGGTTCATGGCCAACACGGTTCTCGACGGCAGTTCCGTGAAAGACATCATCACTGACCTATCCAATGGCGAAAACTCCAGCGAAATCGACCTGAATGTCCTGTAAGCTGGCGGACACGCTCGTGGTCGAATTGACTAAAACGCAATCGACGGAAATCTCAGGCGAGCCGGATGCGTCAGCTTCCCGATATCCCGGCATTGCCAGGGTGTGATCCAACTTCCCGCTCGCTTGAAAGCTTTTCGCCAGCAAAATCGGACGCACACATTTCCCTTGCCGAGGTTGCTTTGGTTTTGGTCAATCCCTTACATTGCCAAGGTGGCTGGTTTGTTGCCTCTAGCTTGCGCGGGAAATCGCTCATGCAATTGACGTGTCCATTTTGCGACAGCTCGGTGATTGAGGGTGCCGATTCGTGCGATACCTGCGGCCAGCCGCTGACCGAGTCCGGCCTGCCCCCTCCGGCAACGACGGTCGAACGCGCGCTCCTCAGCGATCGCGTCAGCTTGTTCCAAGGGCGCCAGCCCCTCACGGTTTCGTCGCTCACCACCGTGAAAGAGGCGTTGCGGCTGCTGGCCGATAATCGCGTGGGCTGCCTGCTCATTGCCGAAGATGGCAAATCGGTCGGTATCTTCACCGAGCGGGACGTTCTGCTCAAACTCGGCGAGAAGGCCGTCGAATGGGGCGACCGGCCAATCAGCGAATTCATGACCAACAAGGTCGAGTCGCTCCCGCCCACCGCGAAAATCGCCTTCGCCGTCCAACGCATGGATCACGGCGGCTATCGTCATGTGCCAGTGGTCAACGAACAAGGAATCACGGTCGGCATCTTCTCCGTCCGCGACATCCTGAGCTATCTGACCAACAAACTCTCGATGTCAAAATAATTCGCTACCAATCAATCACGCTGCCATCGTCCTGGTCGTACGTGCGCTTATAAGGTTCCGGCTCGCCGACGTGGGCCATGAATTTGTCTTGATCGATCTCGATGCCCAGGCCGGGAGCAGTGGATACAGGCAGATATCCCTTCTCGGCCTTGAAAGGGTTTTTGAGCAGGTTCTCGTGGCTCCGCGTTCCTTGCTCCTGAATCAGGAAATTGGGAATCGCCGCCCCAATTTGGCAACTGGCGGCGAGTGAGCACGGCCCTTGCGGGTTGTGCGGTGCCAAAGGCACATAATGCACCTCCGCCATTCCGGCGATGAGCCGTAGCTCGGTAATGCCGCCAGCGTAACAAATGTCCGGCTGCAGAATCGTGGCGGCTTTCTTTTCCAGAATATCGTGAAAGCCCCACTTGGTAAAAATCCGCTCCCCCGTCGCGACTGGAATGTGCGTCTTGGCTGCGAGTGCGGCCATCGCTTCGACATTTTGGCACTGCACAGGCTCTTCGTAAAAGAATGGCTGATACTGCTCGAGTGCCTTCATTATGAGCAGCGCCGTATTGGGCTGCGACGCTCCGTGAAACTCCATGCCGATATCGACGTCCGGCCCCAAGTCCTCACGAATCTTGCCAAAGTTCTTGGCGATTCGCTGCACGTATCCCGCCCCCTCGACGTACTTATAAGGCGCTCGATCGTCGGCTCGCAGCATCACCTTCAGTGCGGAACAACGCCCCGCCTCAACATCCTGCCGGCTGCCATAGACGCGAATTTTTTCGCGAGTCGGCCCGCCGAGCAACTCATGCACGGGGAGGCCGAGCGCCTTGCCCTTGATGTCCCACAGCGCCATATCGATCCCACTCAGCACCGCGGTCAGCACTGGGCCGCCCCGATAAAACCCGTGCCGATAAATCGCCTGCCAGTGATGCGTGATCGGACGCGGATCTTGGCCAACCAGATATTTGGCCATCTCCTGGGCCTCGACCGCGCAAGCCTTACTTTTGTCCTTCAACATTTCTCCCCAGCCAACGATCCCCGCGTCGGTCGAAATTTTCACGAATACCCAACTATTGCGATGAATAAACGTCTCCAGCTTCGTGATCTTCAGCGGTGAGCGGCCGGGCACAACCGCCTTGCTCGCGTTCGCGGATGCGACTTCCTGCGCACACGCTTCAATCTGGGCCAGCCCATCCACCAGGCTACACGCGCCCAATGCCGCGGCACTCCGGCCGAGAAATCGTCGGCGGGACATTTGGTGAGCATGGATCGTTTCGATCAATTCTTCGCGGGACACAGAGGTGTTCGGCATCGGTTGAGTTCCTATTTCACGTTCATGGATCGCTCGCCCAGGTGCGCTACGCTAACACAGCCGCGACGAGAATTCCAACTTGCCACGAACCTGCCCAAAAAATCTTTCAGATTCTGGCCCGGTTTTTCGCGCCGATCGCAATGTAGATAAGGGGGACTTCGAAAGGCCCGTTTTGCGCGCCAACAAAGAGCCACGAACGCGACCCATTGCTCCTTAACTCTCACCAAAAGCTCACCAAGCCTCACCATAAGAGGCAAAACGCTCACCAACCCCTCACCACACTTCGCCCTTACACACCAACGACTTAGCCACACCACCAATAGCCAAAAGTACTAGAAAAAAATCTTCGCCCGCTGTGAAATCACCTCCCCCATCTCCATTAAGATAATTTGCCTTACACCTACCTCTCCCACAGGTGCGCTACCCATGCTCACTCGCTTCCTTCCGGCCCTCCTTGTTCTCTGCTTAGCCGCAATCGCCCAAACAGCCGTCGCCCAAGCCCCCGCTCGCCTCAACATCCTCTTCATCATCTTCGACGACTGGAACGGTAGCACTCACGCCGGGGCCTACGGCTGCTCGTGGATCAAAACACCGAATTTCGATCGCGTCGCCCGCGAGGGCATCCTCTTCAAAAACGCCTTCACGTCGAACCCCAAGTGCAGTCCCTGCCGCGCAAGCATCCTCACCGGCCGCAACACCTGGCAACTCCGCGAAGCCGTCTCGCACAACGGCCTCTTCCCCGCCGGCTTCGTGGTCTATCCCGATCTGCTGGAAAACTCCGGCTACTTTGTCGGCCTCACCGGCAAAGGCTGGGGCCCCGGCGATTTCAAAACCCAAGCCAAACGCACCCACAACCCCGCCGGCCCCAGCTTCGACAAGCTCAACCAAGAAGTCCCTGCCTCCGGCATCAGCCCCCAGGACTACGCCGGCAATTTCGGCGAATTTTTGAAAGCCCGCCCCAAAGACCAGCCCTTCTGCTTCTGGATGGGCTTTCATGAGCCGCACCGGCAATACGAATACAACTCCGGCGTCCGACTCGGCAAAAAGCTCGAAGAAATCAAAGTCCCCGCCTTCCTGCCCGACACCGACATCGTCCGCCGCGACCTCGCCGACTACGCCGTCGAAGTCGAATGGGGCGACGAACAAATCGGCCGCGCTCTCAAAGTTCTCGAATCAGCCGGGCAGCTCAACAACACCCTCGTCATCGTCACCTCCGACCACGGCATGCCCTTCCCGTTCGTGAAGGGCCAAATTCATGAAGACGGCTTCCACCTCCCGCTAGCCATGCGCTGGGGCGACGGCATCAAACCCGGCCGCGTCGTCGAAGACTTCGTCAACGTCCGCGACCTCGCCCCGACCTACATGGAACTGGCCGGCCAGAAGCCCCACGAGCAAATGACCGGCAAAAGCCTCGCCGGCATCCTCCGCTCCCAACATTCCGGCTTTATCGAGAACCGCGACTTCACGCTCGCTGGCAAAGAAAGGCATGATCTCGGCCGCTTCAATGACGCTGGCTATCCGGTCCGTGCCATTCGCACCAAAGATTTTCTCTACGTCCACAACTTCCATCCCGAACGCTGGCCCGCCGGCAACCCCGAAACCGATTTCGGCAACTGCGACCCCGGTCCCACCAAAGAAGTCGTCAAACTGCTCGGTGGTCACTTCTACGAACTCGCATTCGGCAAACGCCTACCCGACGAGCTCTACCGCATCACCGACGACCCCGAATGCGTCCGCAACTTAGCCAACGACCTCGCCTTCAAGGACATCATGGAAGAGCTGCGCTACAAAATGATGAGCGCCCTCAAGGCCGAAGGCGACCCCCGCGCCCTCGGCAAGGGTGACGAAGTGTTCGACACCTACCAATACACCGCCGGCCGCAACAAAGGCTACGAAACCTGGCTCGCCGCCCAAGAAGCCGGCCCCCTCGCCGAACTCAGCAAAAAACTAGAAACCACCAAAGCCGCCGCCAAAGCCAAAAAAACCAAAGGGAAGCCTAAATCAGAGGGATAGAGGAGAACTTGGTTTATGCCGAGGTGCGCGTAGCCTCGCGTCCACGCAAGTATTCACGCAGTGCTTCGTTGACCGCACTTTCGTCGGGAAAGGCATCGGCGATGTCTTTGTCGAGGCGAACAAGACGTAATCGCTCTTTGTAGCGCTCGGCATATTTGCCACGAACCACGCCTTGAAGTTCTCGAAAATTGTATTCAGAACGCAGGTCGTCACCAGAAGCTTCGCTATTCTCAGGGGAAGTTGCCATCTTCATAATCCTTTCGTTCGCGTCGGCTTGCTTCCCGAGCGCTGATAATCCGAATCGCGTTTCCACGGTCCGTGTGGCACACAATCAACAACCTGCCATCTTCGGTACAACCCATTGTAATGTATCGGTCTTCATCGTCGGAATGATCGGGATCATAGCCAGTCACGGCAAGTGAGTCAGCAAAAACCGTCATTGCCTCCGTAAAATCGACGCCATGCTTGATCTCATTCGCGGCGGCTTTGGCCTGATCCCATTCAAATTCCATGGTGGTCCCTACTTCAACTCCTTCTTCAACCACTCATACACCCGCTCCCGCACCTCATCTGGAAAATCGTGCCCACAGTCCGGATACTCGACAACCAGTTTGTTCTTCGCCTCTAACAGATTGAACACCGGCTGCGCCGCCTCAATACACTTCTTCACGCCAGCAACATCGAAGTTGGCGTCGTGCAGTGGCGCGTTGACATAGACGCCGCGCGGCGCGATCGCCGCCAACACTTCGGGGAAATCAAACGGCATTTTGTCGGGATTGTTCTGATAAGCATCGCGAATCTTGGGCATGTACCGATCGCTGGTCCAACCCTTCAGATCCCCTTTGTAGTAATCGTGAAACGTCGTGAACCCACAGCTCGTCACCACCGCCTTGATCCGCGGCTCAAACACCGCCGTGAACAGCGCGTTGTGCCCACCCAACGAATGACCAATCAGTCCAATACTGTCGATATCCACATACCCCAGCGACTCCAGCAAATCCACCGCCCGAATGTTATTCCAAATCGCCTTCATCGACCCGCTCTCGTACAGCGGCTGCTCGCTGCCCGGCGCTTTCTGCTTGAAATCGTATGCCTTGTAATCCCCAAAGCTCGGATAGTCGGGAATCAAACACACAAACCCGCGCTCGGCCAATTGATGCCCATAATGCCGTGTTTTTTCACCGACAAGCCCCGCCGTCTGAGCCTTCCCATCGGCATTCGTCGGATGCAAACACAACATCGCCGGCAGCCGCCCACCAAACCCCCGATTATTCGTCGTCGCTTTATCCCGATTCGCAATCTCACCCCCTAAACCACTCGCATCAACCTTCACCTTCTTCGGCACCAACAACAAAGCCGGCACCCGATCCCCCGGCTCCGCCGCATACGTCAATTTGACCTGCGTATATTCCGGCGTCTCCTCCCGAGACTCGATCTTCACATCCAACGGCACGCGGCGTTCACTGCCAGGCAGCGGTCCCATCACCTCCTCCATGAACAATGTTGTGTAGTAACGTCGGTGGGCGTATTCTGCGGGTGAACTGGCTGCCTTGGAGTTCAAAGATAGTTTGAATGCTGATACCGGCCGACCGGCTCGCTCTGTCGAACCTACTACTACATCTATTGGCGTCGAATGGTTGATAGAGGGCTTCAGTTCTTTGCGTATTGCATCATTTCTCTCACTGGAGTTGTAGGTGCTCCGTCCGGTGTTTTCTAAAAGCACCAAGCTACTCCGGTCCGCCGCCACCAAATCCACATCCCCATCCCCATCAATATCCGCCGCCCGTGGATCAAGCCCAAACCCAGCCCGGTGATTGAAATAAATCTCGTTCCGGGCCCAAGTCTTCACTTTCGGATCGAACTTGTAGGAGTAAGCACACAACAAGTCATACTCACCAGGGTCTGTCCCCTCATGCCCCATATACCGCTTCCCTGCCACCAACTCCAGCTTCTTATCCCCATCCAAATCCGCCAACAAAATGCTATGCGGCTGAGCCCAACTCGTATCAATCACCCGCCAAATCCACTTCCGCTCTCTCTCTGACTCCTGACCCCTGACTCCTGATCCCTGGTTTTCCAACCAATACAACCCAAACCGATGCCCCCGTCCCCAAATCAAATCATGGTCCCCATCGCCATCCACATCATGCACCAACATCGGCACGCTTGCATCGCGCGTCGTGGCCCACTCCTGATGATAAATCCACCGCCCATTCCGCCGGTCCTCCGGCGCTTCGAGCCAACCGTGCGGCCCAACGATATCGCCGCGCCCATCGCCGTTGATATCGCCAAACCCCACGCCATGCCCGGCAATCTCCATCGGCAAATCATGCTTCGCAAACCGCGGCGTCACCTTCCCATCCGCCCCCTTCTCCTGCACCACGTCGTACCACGCGGCAAACGTCGTCCCATTCGGCAAAATATCCAGCTTCCCATCGCCGTCGATGTCATACAGCCGGCCCGTCTCCATCGCCCCGGGATTATCGACCAAATGCTTCGTCCACGGCGTCTCCGGATTCGCCTTGATCGCCCCACCGGGATGCTCGATCCAAAAAATCGACGCACTGCGATAGTTCACGCTGATGATATCCGTCCAACCGTCGGCGTTCACGTCCATTTCCAGGTTCGAGTAGTCATCAAACCGCCCGCGAATCACCTCCACCTCGCGCAGAAAATGCTTCGTCCACTTCGGTGCTTCGTACCAAAACCCGCCGCTGATGATGTCGAGCTTCCCGTCCTTGTTCACATCCATCACCGCACACGCCGGAAACTCCGACGCCGGGTTGATGTCGTGCGGCACGAACGACACCTGCTGGGCAGGCAGAGGAGCAACCACGAAAGACACGAAACACACGAAAGAAAGGCAAGCGAGACGGGACATGAACTTGCTCCGCGGGAGAGATTCGGCAATTCGTTCTGACACTTATTTCTTCAAACCAACCGGACGGCCATCGAGCTTCCATTCCGGCTTGAGCGAAACACCCAAATGCGAGAGCACCGTAACCGGCGCATCTACCAGATAAACCTGTTCCTCAAACCGACCGCGCTGCGCAGCCGGTCCGCTAACGATCAAAAAACTGTTGAGAATGTCCGGGTCGTTGTGTCCGCCGCCATGCCCTTTCCCCTTGCCGCCATGATCGCTCGTCACGACGACCAGCCAATCCTCCTGAGCAAAAGTCTTCCGGCTCTTCATCGCCGTCAGCGCCCGGCCCACCAGCCCATCGGCCCGCTCAATCGCCGCGATATACTCCGGAACCGCCGGATGAAACCCAAACGTATGCCCAGTCTCATCGACCTGCCCGATGTAGAGAAACACCACGTCGGGATTGCCTTCGGTCAGCTCTTGCACCGCGTCCTCCGTCGCTTTGGCGTCCCCAATCTCATAGGCCTTCGGCCCTTTTTCTGTCCCCTCGTAGTTCCGCGAGACATCCGCCGCCGACACGATCTTCTCGTGAATCGGCTTCCAGGTGACCAGCGACACCGTCCGCGCCGCCGGCCGCGATTCCTTCAGCCGGGCGAAGAAGTGCGGAAACTCCTGATAATTCGTCCCCGCGAACGTATTGTTCTGCGCACCGTGTTTATCGGCCCACACGCCCGTCAAAATGCTCGACCAGCCCGGCCCGCTCACCGTGTCGTTCTTCCGATACCGCTCCCCAAAAATCTGACACGTCGGCGAATAAATCCCGCCCGCAATCAACCCATCCAGATTCGGCGTGCTCGCCTTCTCGATCGAATCAAACCGCGTCCCATCAATGCCGATATACAGCACCTTCTTCACCGGCTCCGCGGCATTCAGCGAACCGGCCAGCGACAAAACGACAGCCGCCCAACCAACACAACACCAGCGATCAAAGAGAGGTCGCGCCATAGCCCATCCTTCTGGAAAGGCCGCAGTGTATCGCGCCACAAACCAACATGCGAGCGCCGCTCGTCGCTAGCCCTACCCACCAGCTCTACTTCACCTTCACCGGCTCATACGCATGACCGCGCTTCCGAATCACCTCCGCCTTCACAATCTTGTCCGGCGTCGGCGGATTGGGCGATTGCGGGTCGCGCCGCTGAATCTTGGCCAGCACGTCGAAGCCTTCCACGACGCGGCCAAAAGCGGTGTGCCGGCCATCCAGATGCGTCGCGGGGCCAAACGTCAGGAAGAACTGCGAGCCGCCAGTGTCTTTGCCGGCATGAGCCATGCTTAGCGTGCCGCGAAAGTGCTTGCGAGCCTCCGGCTTCTGGCACTCGCAATAAATTTTGTATCCCGGTCCGCCGCTGCCGCTGCCCGTCGGGTCGCCTCCTTGCGCCATGAAGCCAGCCAGCACACGGTGAAACGTCAGCCCGTCGTAAAACTTCTTCTCGACCAGGCTGACGAAGTTGCTCACGGCCTGCGGCGCTTCGTTTTCAAACAGCTCAATAATGATCGTACCCTTGTTCGTTTCCAGCTTCACCCGCGGCAAGTCGTCCGCGGTCTTTTCCTTCTCGCGAATCGCCTGCTCCGCGGCCCACGCTTTTTTGCCCGCTGGTAGCGCCGCGAGCAAATCCTTCCCCTGCGGATCGAGCTTCTCGGCCTTGTCTGCCTTCAGC
>JANNTN010000848.1:0-17160 GCA_031394445.1 Anatilimnocola sp. | reverse complement strand
ATGTTCCACATGGAGCACTGCGTCTTCTGCGCCGTCATGTCCCCCGGCACCAACAAAACCAACTGCGGCCGACCCTGCGACACGCACCAGGTCAAACTCCGCGACCGCCTCGGCATGGAGCACCCGCTCACTGCCGACGTCGGCTGCCGTAACACCCTCTTCAACGCCGTCCCCCAATCCGCCGCCGAAATCGTCCCCGATCTGCTCAAACGCGGCGTCCAGCATTTCCGCATCGAACTCCTCGACGACCATGGCTCCCGCCTTCGCGAACTGCTCACCCTCTATCAACGCCTTCTCACTGGCGACGCCACCGGCAAGCAAGTCTGGACCCAGCTTAAAGCTACCAACCGCGTCGGCATCACCCGCGGCACTCTCGAAGAACGCCACCACCCCCTCGCCATCGTCTAATCGATTGGCACGGCTCGCGTGCTATATCGCTCAAGTGCCAGTTCGCAGGTTTGCTTTGTGTAGGGGGTTTAGGGTTTTGGCGGCCCGGTTTTTTTGAGGGTGCTTTTGTCGTAAGTCATTTCTATGAAACGGCTTGCGATTTTTCATGCCGCGCTAATGTTTAGGAGTTTAGGGTTTTGTGTAGGGTTTAGGGGGCGATCTGGCCTAATGTTCGCGCTCATGTTTAGGGTTTGGCCCTCGCAGGGGCTCACGTTGGACGAAAGACCGACCGCACCGCGTGAAGGCTGCGCCTCCCTTATTTATCCATTGCTTTTCCGGTCCAAAACCGGGCCAGAATCTCGGAAATTCTTTCGCGGCTGAATGGGCGGTTTGGGGAGGAGGGACACTTCTATCCGTGGAAACCACTTCTGGGTGAAGAAAAGCTTGACGGTGGGATTTTTTTGGATACTGATAGAGCGACTTTGAGTGATTGGGCGTCTGTGTGAATGGGGCGGAATTATGACAGGCCGGTTTCTTGTGCTGAGCGGTGTCGCTGTGCTGGCGTTTTCTCAGGCGGCGACGGCTGAGATTCGGAAGTGGACGGCGCGGGCGGGTAGTTTTTCCACGGAGGCGGAGCTGGTCGATGTGAAGGAAGGGAATGCCGTGAAGGAAGGGAATGCCGTGCTGCAAAAGCGGGACGGAACCTCGCTCAGCGTACCGCTCGACCGGCTGAGCCTGGCTGATGTCCGCTATATCGAGAATTTTCTGCGCGACGCGACGGCGGCGATTGGAAAGCCCGTGGGCGCGGCCGATGGCAAAAGCGAGAAGGGTGAGAAATCCGACAAGGCCGACAAGGCGGACAAGGCGGAGAAGGCGGAGGCATCCGCCAAACCGGTCACGAAGTTAACGGACAATAGCATTCCGCTGACCCGCCCCAATAGCTCGCAATGGCAGGTGCGGCCCGATCCAGGGCCGAGCGTGCAGATTCGCGACGCGGGCATCTCGCTGTCCGACGAATTTGGCTCGGGCGAGCTGCTCATTCCCGCCACCCCGTCGCGGTACATCGGCTATTTCTCCAATAGCCGCAACGGCATGGTGCAAGCCTGGGACGTGCAAACGGGTGATCGCATCGGCCCGCTCACGCTGGAAGGGCATCCCCATCCCGCGCCGGCAATGAGTCCCGACGGAGACCTGATCGCGGTGTTCATGCTGGCCATCGGTAAGCCGAAATTCCAAGTCTGGTCGGTGCGGAAGAAATCGCTGGTCAAAGAGATCGATTTGGGGGAAAATGCCCATCCGAATTTCTTTCAGTTTGCCGGTCCGAAGCGGTTGCTGGTGAGCAAAGGCTATGGCCGCGGGTTGTTGGTGCTCGATCCGCGGACCGGCGTCGAGATCGCCAAGATCGATATAGAATCCCACGGTATCACGCGCGGTTATGCCATCAGTCCCGGCGGAATTTATTTCGTCTCGCCGGATTCGCACCGCGGACCAATGAAGATTTATGACTTGCGGAACGGTGAACAAGCGGGGCAACTCGACTTCGATGATGACGCGAGCAGTTCGAATGTGAGCGGCTTGCGCTTTTCGGCCGACGGGCAAGAGCTCGCCGCGCTGCGCGAGTCTCCCAAGACGGGGTTGTTTTGCTGGTCGATGAAAACGGGGAAGATCGTCGTGCAGCACGAATTCAATCGCAGCTTGCACGAGTTGGCCGGTTTCGCCAGCGGCAATTCGCTCGATTTTATTCCCGGCGGCAAAGGCTGGCTGATTAACGGGCGGGCGATCGTCGATCGCGAAAAAGGGGGGCCGATTTGGAGCGCGAAATCCAATGGCGGCCGCGATTCGCATTTCATCCGGATGCTCGATAGCGAGCGGATGCTCGTTTCTTCCGGGTCGTATGGCAACCGCAGGCTGACCACTGAGCGTTTGCCGTGGGATGAAATCAGCAAGTCGGCCGCCGTGGTGGAAAAAGGGGGGACCGCCAAAGATGTCGGCCTGCCGCCGCTGACGAACGCAAAAGCGGATGGCGTTAAAGAAGTGAAGCTGCTGCCGCAAATGAAGGAATGGAAAGTGCCGGTCGATGCGTCAGCCGATGGCCAGCGGCTGAAGGAAGAGTCGATCCAGGTGGGCACTCAGATGCCGATTGGGGATTCGACGCTGATCGCGCCGATGGGGGCGGCCGCGATCCTTACCAATCGTATTTCCGCGAGCAAGGCCGGCGAAACGCAAATGAGGCAGCGCTTTCGCCGGTTCGATTTGAAAACAAGCAAGGAGGAGCCGACGCTGGAGGTGAGCCATGCCTCCAAGGCGATCGACGTGAACCCCGAGGGAACACGATTGCTATTGGAGGTGAGCGAGAGCAACGATCGCCTCGACGTGTATGACCTGACGACGAACAAGCACATGGCGGGGTTTCGGCCCTATGCGGGCGAGGATTCCTTTCGCGCGAAGGTGAAGTGGGCCGCGCTGATCGGCAGCGACCGCGTGCTCACGCTGAGCAACGACGGCACGCTGCGGCTGTGGTCGCTGCCCCGTTGCGAAGCGATTTATGAATGTGCGATCACGAAATTTCATTCCGCGATGATTAGCCCCTCGCGGCGTTTGGTGATTGTTCCGTCCGAAGGGGCGTACCAGGCGATCGACACAGCCACGGGCGAGCAGTTGGGGACGCTCAAGGCTCCGCAGTTCGACCAAGGAAGGGCTCTGATGGGTTACGACTTCAGCCCCGATGGAACCATGCTGGCAGCCGTGTTTTGGGATACGACGCATGCCGGATTGGTTTGCTGGGACATGACGAAGGGGGAGATCAAGCATCAACACGAGCTCCAAGCGGGGCAGGATGTGACTTGGACGAGCGATTCGCGGTTGCTGGTTCACCATCCGCTGGCCGAAGACCGCACGGCGCGGGTTTATCAGTTTCCCATTCGCCGCTACGACCTGATGGAGGCGGCGACGGGGCGAATTTTGTGGCGGTACCAGCTTCCCGTGGGTCAGTTTGGCTCGCAGCGGGCTGGCGGCCTGGTCTGGTATCTCAGCAGCAAGGGATTCGGAAACCCGAGCAGCCTGATCGGTGCCGCAATTCCGAGCAGCGAAACGGCGGCAAAAATGGCTGCCGCTCCACCGCCAAAGAATCTGTTGCCTGCTGGCTCCGCGGTGACGCTCGACGTCAAGGTTTCCATCACGGGGGATGCCTTGGCCGACAAAGTGATGCAAGACGACGTGCGGAAGCGAATTGCGGAACAACTGACAAAACGCGACCTGAAAGTGGAAGAGCGGACTGCTTTGGCCCTGCGCGTGACGTTGCGCGAGACATTGACGGGCAATTTCCTGGAGCTGCGGCCAATTTTGGGAGGGGTCGCCGGCCGTTATCAAGTTCGCGGGAAGACATTGACTTGCAGTTTGGAGCTGACGGATGTTACGCGGCAGGCGCTGTGGTCCAACAGCCGCACCATTCCCATGAAGCAAGAAATTCCTCGAACGGGCATACCCTCGGGAACGGCTCCGGATGATTTTGTTCGCCAGCAGCAATGGACCGACGCGATGGACTGGATCACCGGCAGCGGCCTGCCCACCGAAGTGTTTGAACGCTGGGCTTACTCGGGGATGGGGGAATCGGTGCTGGCTCCGACCGGCGAAACCCTGCTCACCGTGGACTTTCCCACTCCTTAATTTCCAAAAGACTATCCATCCATGCCGTGCTCTCCCCTCGCATCGAACCGTGTTGTGAATCTTCTCGCGCCAATTGGCTGTTATCTGTTGTTACTCGCGCCATTAGCACCTGCCGACGACCTCAAGCCTGGCGTTCGCGGCCTCGCCACGCGGGCCCCAGCCGAAGTGAAGATCGACGGCGACTTGAGCGAGTTTCAAGGCTCGTTTTGTACGCCCGTGAACTATTTTCATCTGCAAAACGCCGCGCTCCTGAAAGACCGCCCCGCTCAATTCTTCTACATGTGGGACGACACCGCGTTTTACTGTGGCCTCCGCACGCTCGATAACCGCCAATTCAACGGCTCCGACGACGCGCATCTGTGGGGCGGCGACGCGGTCGAATGGTATTTCGACACTCGCCGTGGTGATGACTTTCGCGCGATCGATTGGGGCAAGGGTGCCGTTCACATGTATTGGACCGGCTACGACAAGGCGGAGTTGAAGCCGCGCTGGTGCCTCCGCCCCGGCTACCTCGACGCCATCCCCGGCAAAGGCATCGAAGTCGGCGCGCGCCGAACAGCCAACGGCGCGGAGATTGAATTCAAGCTCCCCTGGGAGAACTTTCCCAACTTCAAGGCCGCGCTCAACGAGACCATCGCTCTCGACGCCGAGCTGTGCTATAGCGACGGCGCGGCTCGCCTCGATCGTGTCTTTGCGTACGGCAGCCCTCTGTGCGTGCAGCAGCCCGCTGCCCAAGGCGCGATTCAACTCGTCGAGAAGCTTGAGCCCGCCCATTGGAAGCAATGCGGAGCCGTGCTAACTCCGATCCGCTGCGACACGCACTGGACTCAGAAGACCAAAGCCCTTGTCACCGGCCAAATCGCCCTGCCTCCCGATCACGCTGACCAAATCGGCGAAATCAAGTTCGTCGTCAGCAACCTGAGCGGTAACAAACTCGGCGAATTCACCGCCGAACGCAAAACGATCCAAGAGAACGGCAAGTTCCAACTCGCCGAAGCTCACTGGCCCGCCGACCTCGCCACTCCCGGCCAGCACACGCTCATCGCCATCGTTCACGACAAGAGCGGCCAAGAACTCTCCCGCATCGCCCCCCGCCTCGTCTCCGCCGGATGGACGCAGGGCTATTAAGGCCCCTTCCTCCCAACACCCTTCGCCATTTCCTTCACCCTCCCCACCAACACCGCCTCTGCTTCGGGCGCGAACAAACCAATTCCGCCCGAGTAGAGCCCGCGCGTCTCGTAACCCCCTTCGCGCAGCACGCGGGCCGACGGCAGATATCCATAGACATCGTTGCTATACGCGGCGATCCACAGTTTTGTCGGTCCGAGTGCATCCTCGATCAGCCGCACATAATCGCTGACCACTTCGCCGGAGAGCGCCACCAAGGTCAAGTCATCGCCAAGCTGCCACACCGCAATGGGACAACTGTAGTGCGTCGGCAGCTTCTCGCCTCGGTTCAACCGCGCCAGCGTCTGCTGCGCCACCCACGGCATGGAGCCACTTTTACCAGCGGCCAGTTTTTCCAGTTCCTCTTTCGGCTTCGGCGGTGCGAGCGGCAACGAAACATCCTCCGTCGCCGCCTTGAGCGGTCCGCGCACCGGTGCCAGCTTCGTCCCCAGCACCCGCGTCACTTCCTTGGCCAGTTCGCTGCCATGCTGATACGCGATGTCGTATGTCCCTCGCGGATACGGATTCGCATCACCCGCACATCCCAGCACGAACATCGCGGTCACGCCCGGATTCTGCTCTTCCAGCACTCGTTGAGCATGTCCCGCATAGTCGCCGCTAATTTCGTAGTCATTGCCGCCGAGCGTCGTGTTGTGCGACGCCGCCCCGCACACCACGCCGATCAATTTTCCTTCCCGCGACTCGATTCGCAGCACCGGCACGCTCCGATCCGCGAACCCCCGCGGGTTTACGCCCAAGATCACGCCCCGCTCCACCGTTGTCTCCCGCCGGTTCATCACAAAATGCACAACGCCCGTGCTCCACGAGAGTTTTGCCGGCTGTAGCTTTCCCGCTGCCTCGGCCGCGAGCGTAACCAGCTTGTCCCCCAACTCTTTCGTGTAAGCCGCGGTCCGCTCGGAGTCGGCGAGCGCCCTCCCCTCGGCCGGCGTCGGGTCGAGGCTCAGTGTCGGGCCCGTATGCGTGTGCGACGAGTTGATGATGACCGCGCCCGCCGTCGTCTTCGCCACCTTCGCAATCCGCTCCCGCAGTGGAGTCGCAATTTCCGCGGTGAATCCAATCAAGTCCGTCGTAATCAACACTCCCCGCGCGCCAGCAGCATCCTCCAATACCAGCGCCTTCGCCATCAACTCGTCATGCACTCGCTCGTACGGCTTATTCCGATTCGCATACCCAGCCATAAACACCGGCTGCGGCGGCGTAATTTTCACGCTCGCCAGCCCGACTTTCCAAGGAGCTTCCTGTGCCTGGCAAAACGACGCTGCCAGCACGAATAAACACGTTTGAGCGGCAAAACGCAGGGAGTGATTCATGAATTCCTCCGAATCGACAGACAGAGAGCCGAATTTCGCCGCCATGCTACCGCTTCCAGCAGCCGCAAAACAGCAGGGAAAACCCGCAAATCACCACGAATTCTTGACATTTCCCACAGGCTGCCCACCTCCCCCCGAAAAGCTGCTCTTTGCCGCTGTGCAGGCATTCATTACGATTTGGGCGGTAAAAGTGCCAGCAACGGAGTTCTGGCAGCCAATTTCCGCATTTCTACTCGCGGACCGCATTGCAGGGAGGCAATCGTGACAACGAAGAAAGCGCTCATCACCGGAATTACCGGCCAGGACGGTTCCTATCTGGCCGAGCTGTTGCTCGAACAAGGCTACGAGGTTCACGGCATCGTCCGCCGCGTCGCCATCGAAGACCCCGAGCACCGCCTCTGGCGAATCAAGCACCTCCTCGACCAGGTCACGCTCCACCCGGCCTCGCTCGAAAGCTATCCCAGCCTGTTCCAAGTGCTCACAGCCGTGCGACCCAGCGAGATTTATCACCTCGCCGCTCAGAGCTTCGTCAGCTACTCGTTCGAGGACGAGTTTTCCACGCTCAACACCAACATCAACGGCACGCATTACATGCTCGCCGCCGCGCGGCACGTCGTACCCGAAACGCGGTTCTACTTCGCCGGCTCCAGCGAAATGTTTGGCGAAGTCCGCGAAACTCCGCAAACCGAGCTGACGCATTTCCACCCGCGCTCGGCTTACGGCATTTCCAAAGTCGCCGGCTTCGACCTGACGCGGAACTACCGCGAGGCCTATCAAATGCACGCCTCCAGCGGCATCCTGTTCAACCACGAAAGCCCCCGCCGCGGCTTTGAGTTCGTCACTCGCAAAATCACGTCCCACGTCGCCAAAATCAAGCTCGGCCTGGCCAACGAGCTGCGGCTCGGCAATCTCGATGCCAAGCGCGATTGGGGCCACGCCCGCGAGTATGTGCGAGCCATGTGGTTGATGCTCCAGCAGGGGCAGCCCGACGACTATGTCATTTCCACCGGCGAAACGCATACCGTCCGCTCGTTCCTCGAAATCGCTTTCGGCAGCGTCGGCCTCAACTACCAGGATTATGTCGTCGTCGATCCGCGCTACTACCGCCCGGCTGAAGTAAACCTGTTGCTCGGCGATTGCACCAAAGCTCAACAGGGCTTGGATTGGCACTACAAGCTCTCCTTCGAATCGCTCGTTGAGGAAATGGTCGAGGCCGACATGGCCTATCTGCAAGGTAATTCCCTACAACCAGCCGCACCACTTCGCCGCGCTGCTTGAGATAACCATTTCCTCGTAGCTGAATTCGTGAGAATTCAGTTCCCCTGCGATTAGCCACGCCACAACTTGGCTAGCCTTCCGCCCGGTTGCGTAACACCCACGGGCGCAGTTGGTTTATCATGCGCCCTGGCTTTGTTATGCCCTCGCCAGGATTTTGTCCTATGTCGCCCTCTAGTTGCTTTGTCTCCGTCGCATTGATCCTCTTCTCCGTGGTTTCCTCGCTCACCGCGGCGGAACCAGCCCTGCAGACCGACATCGAGTTTGCCAAAGCTGGCAATATTAGCTTGACGCTCGATGCCTTCGTGCCCGAAGGCCCCGGCCCCTTCCCAACGTGCATCCTGGTTCACGGTGGCGGGTTTGTGCGCGGCGACAAGCAGTCGTTCATCAAGCCCATTTTCGCGCCGCTGGCTGAAGCCGGCTTCACCTGGTTCACCATCAACTATCGGCTCGCGCCAGAGTACCGCTTTCCCGCATGTGCCGACGACGTCGTGACCGCGGTGAAGTGGGTCAAAGCTCACGCCAAGGAATATAAAGTCGATCCCACAAAGATCGCGCTCATCGGCGAGTCGGCCGGCGGCCACTTGGTGTCGTATGTCGGCTGCCGTCAAGGTCGCGACTTGAGCCTCGCCGCCGTGGTTCCCTTCTATGCCCCACACGACCTTGTATTTCAGGTCGAAAGCCGTAAAGCGCTCGGCGAATCGATGCAGGCTCTGCTCGGCCTAACGGAATTGAACGACGAAGCCCAAAAGCGCCTGCGGGAAGCGTCACCCAGCACGTATGTCCAAGCGAACCTGCCCCCGTTCCTGCAAATTCATGGCACCAAGGACGTGCAAGTGCCGTATGACCAATCGGTCCGCTTTCAAAAGCAAATGCAAGACGCCGGCAACGTGTGCGAGCTGATTACCATTCCCGAAGGGGTTCACGGCATGGGCGGTTGGGATCGTCTGGGGTCCGATTATAAAACTCAGCTTATCGCCTGGCTCAAAAAGACGATGAAATAGCCGCCGGTGTAGCCTAACCATGACGACCCTTGAGGCGACAACCCGGCCCGGCTCGCCTCACGGCTATCTGGATGCCGCCACGCGCGGGATTTTTCCGTTGCGGCTGACGCCCTTCGAGCACTATATGTTGCTCGACGGCGCGCCCGGGGCCTGGATGGTCTTCACGGTCATCATCGAAGCAGCCGGAACCGTCGATCGCGACGCTTTGCAGGACGCCGCGGCATTCGCCACTGGCCGCAATCCGCTGTGCCTAGCCACCGTGACCACCGATTTCCTCGGTCGCAATTTCTGGTCGCTAGAGCATGATCACCAGCCAGAGATTTACTGGTGTGACAACAGCCCGCCCCCCGCGGCTTGGAGCCGGCAGCCCGATTTGACGGCTGAAGTGGGGGTGCGCGTCCTGGTGGAGCAGCAACCCGACCAGGCAACTATTACGGTCAAATTCCATCACGCGGTGACTGACGGCGTCGGCTCCGGCCAGTGGATCGACGATTTTCTGGTGCGCTACGCAACCCTCACCGGCCCAGCCGATTCCGCTCCACCGCAGCCGATTCAACTGGATGTTCAGCGTTTGCTCGACCGCCGCCGCCACCGCCTGCCGCTAAAGTCGCGTTGGGCTTGGTTGTGGCACAGCTTTCTGGAGCTTTTTAAGCATTTCTTCCAGGTTCCCCGCCCGCTGCAAATGACTCGCATCCCTAATGCGGATGCCGACTACTTTTCCGGAATCGTTACTCATCGGTTTACTGCCGACGAAACTCAACAGTTACGCAGGATCGCGCGCGATCAAGATGCCAGTTTGAACGCCTGCCTGCTCTGCGATCTGTTCCGGGCCATCGTGCAATGGAATGCTGCCGATGAAAAATCCTGGTTTCGTGACCCTTGGTATCGCATCAACATGCCTTTGAGCATGCGCGAAGGAGCTGACCTGACATCGCCAGCCGCCAACTTCGTCGGGTTGACATTTCTTCACCGCCGGCGATCCACCATTGCAGTGGACCGTGAGCATCTCCTGCGTAGCGTCGAAGAAGAATGCGAATCGATCAAACGCTCCCGCCGCGGCACGTTATTCCTCGCCACGCTCTCGATGATTCATGCCATCCCCGGGCTGCTGTATTTATCGCTCAGCGTTCCTCTCTGCCTCTGTACGGCCGTCCTCACGAACCTGGGTGACCCGACCCGCCGCATGCAAACCCGTTTTCCCCGCCGCGATGGCTTACTCGTCGTCGGCAATCTCTTGATCACCGGGGCCGGCGGTGCTCCCACTCTCCGCCGACACACGAACGCAGCCATTAGCGTCAACACTTATTGCGATCAATTGACCTTCACCCTGCACATGAACACCAAGCTGTTCACCCGTGAAGACGCCGAGCGTTTTCTGGAAATCTACGTCGCCGAGATCCGTTCATCTCTGAGCTGAAGCACACCATTCCTGCCACACGCCGCGCATCAGACGCATCCAATCGCCAGCAAAGCCAGCACAGTCGCAGAGCGGCGAGCTGCTCATCTGCTGCCGCAATCCTCTCCGCAGCTCCGCCAATCGCGGAATGTCCTTCGCCAGCGTCGCTGCCATCGCGACGTATTCATCGATCGAACCAACGACAAATTCGCCCATTCCGGCATTAGACAAATGGCTCAGCGAGTGCCGGTTGGCAAATGTTTCGCCCGGCCACGTGAATACCGGCACTCCCATCCACAACGCTTCGCACGTCGTGAGTCCGCCGTTGTAGGGAAATGGGTCGAGGCCGATATCAATGTCACCATATTCGGCCAGCGTCTCAGCATGAGGGGTCCAGTCGCGACATTCGATGCGAGACCGCTCGATACCAGCACTGGCAAACGCCTCCGTCACCCGCCGAATTAGCCTCAGGTCGTCAAAACCCTTGTGCTTCAGCACCACTCGTGATCGTGCAACTTGTGCCAATATCCTCGCCCACACAGAAATCGTCCGCTTTGTAATTTTCGCCGGATGGTTAAAACTTCCAAAAGTCACATAGCCATTTTCCTGCGCCGGCAGTTCCGATACATCGGGAGCATTCGCGAGTGGCTCGTAGCAGACATAGCCATTCGGCATCCGCAGCACCCATTCGCAATAAAACTTCTCTGATTCCGGGGGAACCTCATAAGCATCGGCCAGCAGGTAATCCATCGCCGCTAGGCCCGTCGTCCCCACATATCCCAGCCACGTCACCTGCACAGGCGCTGGCTTGCGTGCGAACACCAACAAGCGATTCCTCCCCGTGTGCCCCGCCAGGTCAAACAGGATATCAATCCCATCCTCGCGAATCTGTTTCGCCAATTGCTCATCATTGCTGCTAAAGACATCCCGCCATTGCGTCGCCGTCGCGCAAAACCTTTTCGTCAACTCGTCCTGATCCCGCCGATCGCTATAGCAAACCACTTCCGCCTCGGACCGGCCGATTTGCTTGAGCAAGCCAATCGCAAAAAAGCCCACTGGATGCTCGCCAAAATCAGGCGAAACGAAGCCAATCCGCAGCCGGCGATTCTGATCGCGATTATTAACGTGGGGCTGCCAAGCTGAACGCAGCCCAGACGCCTGATGCTGCTCATATTCGGCATGTGCTGCCGCCAGGCTGCTCAACGACACGTCTTCACAATACTGCATCGTCAGCAGCAAATTGCTATGTGCCTCCGCATAGCGAGGCTTCAGTGCCAACGCCCTTCGATAGCTGGCAATGGCCTCGTCCAATCGCATTTGCTCGCGCAGCGCATTCCCCAAATTAAAGTGGGCCGTCGCATTGGCCGGATTTAGCATTACCGCCCGCTCATAACACGCAACCGCTTCGTCCAGTTTGTTTTGCTCCCGATAAATTACACCCAAATTATTGCATGCTTCCGAAAAATCCGGCCTGATCGCGAGAGCCCGGCGATAGCATTCCTCCGCGGCAGCCAACTGCCCCAGCTCGCGAAAAACGACCCCAAAATTGTTCCACGCCTGCGCGTCGGTCGGCCGCAATTCGACCGCCCGGCCATACGCCACCGCCGCCTGATCCAGCATTCCCAGTTCTTTCAGCACCGTTCCCAAATTGAACTGTGCATCTGTCTGGCCAGGGTTAAGTTGCAGCGCCCGCTGATAACTGGCCAGCGCTTCCTCCAATTTGCCCAGAGCCTGATACGCCACTCCCAAGTCGCTGTGTGGTTCGGCCAAACCCGGCTTCAAATCAACCGCCCGCGCGATGAAAATCGACGCCTCCGCTGGTTTGCCCAATTGAAAGGCTACAATACCGCATAAGTGCCAAGCCGTGGCATTCTCCGGCTGATGATAGAGCACGGCTTGATAAGCTTGCTCTGCCTCTAGCAATCTGCCGGCGCGCTGTAGCGAGAGTGCCATTTCCAAGGCTTCCGCAATCGTCGGCATAGACTCACCAGCCTGTCATCTCTCGCTGCCAACGAGTGTCTGAAGTTCCGCATGCATCGCCTGAAACACACTAGCCCAATCCCCGGGACTCTTCTGCCGAAACAGTCGCATCGTGGGATACCACGGGCTATCGCTGCGATCCAGCATCCATCGCCATTCGGGCATGTACGACAGCGCCACCCAAACCGGCACGCCCAGTCCCCCCGCCAAATGTGCAATCGCTGTATCTGACGTGATGACCAAGTCGAGGTTCATCATGATCGCAGCCGTATCCATGAACGCGCCGCTTGATTCGTCGAGCCCAAACAGCGTTTCAACGTTGAAACGGTCCCGGATGCCTGAAATTTGCTCGACGCCGTGTTCCTTCTGCAGACTGATGAGCCGTACGCCCCGTACCGTTGCCAGCGGAGCGAATTCGACCAACTCAACCGAGCGCCTTGCATCGTACTTATATTGCGGATTTCCCTGCCAGGCGATGCCAATGCGAAATCCGTCGCTCGGCAAAAGATCTCGCCACCGCTCGACCAGCTTGGGATCCGCAAACAAATACGGTACTTCATTCCGAAAACTCGTGAACGCGGCTTTCGTCGCGCCCGCCAAACTGGCCAATGAGATGTGCGTGTCACAAGCCGGCAATGGTAAGTCGTCCGAAATGAACTGGTCGATGCCGCGACAGCGGCTCAGCAGTGGAATCAGTTGTCGTCCGCAGCGCACTACGACCATCGCGACGCGCTTCTTGACGGTCGGCGCAAAGCGGATGAATTGAAGCGTGTCGCCAAGTCCCTGGTCAACATAGAACAGGATGGACTTACATCCCTCACGCGTTGAACCGTCCCAGGCTGGCCCCTTTAGCTGCCGCGAAGAATATGCCTTGATCTTCCAGCGCCATTCATATTCGGGCCAGCCGCGTTCAAAGTCACCGCGCTGCAGCATCAGCAGCGATTGATTGAAATGCGCGTTGGCACACTCGGGATCCAGTTCCAGCGCCCGTCGGAAGCCGACCGCTGCTTCATCCAGCTTTCGCTCGTCGTGGAAGATGATGCCGAGGTTGCTGTAGGCAGCGGCCAGATCGCGTTTCCGCCTGACAGATTGATCGTGGCTGATTTCGTCTAGTTCATGATCGAACACCTTTTCAGCCGGCATGCCCAGCACGCGACAGAAGCAAGCCACAGCCTCGTCCAATTCGCCGATCTCGCGCAAAACCGCCCCAAGATTATTTTGCGCCTCCACAAACGTCGGCTTCAGTTCGAGCGCCCGTCGATAGTTGGCGATTGCCTCCGCCGGCTTTTTTTGTTCCTGAAAAGCAAGACCCAGATTGTTATGCACCTCCGCATAGTTGGGCTTTAACTCTAGCGCGTGGCGGTAGTGGAGAATCGCCACATCGAGCTGGGCTTGATCTTGCAGGGTAAGTCCCAGGTTGTAATGGGCCTCCGCATAGTCCAGCTTCAGTTCGATGGCCCGGTGGAAACTGGCAGCAGCTTCATCCAACTTTCCCTGTTCCCGAAAAACATTGCCCAAATTGTTGTGGGCCTCGGCGTGGTCTGGCTTTAGCTCCAGCGACCTGCAGTAGCTGGCGGCCGCTTCGTTCAGCTTTCCCAGTTTCTGCAAAGCAAGGCCCAGGTTGTTGTGTGCTCCCGCGAGGTGCGGCTGCAGCTCAAGTGCCCGGCCGATGCACGGCAAGGCCCGTTCATATTCGCCCCGCTGAAATGCAATAACACCGAGAAACTGCCACGCATCCGCGTGGTCTGGCTCACTTGCGAGAATCCGCCGATAGACTTGTTCGGCCTCCAACAGCCGGCCGGTCTGCAGGTGTGCCAGCGCGACCAGCAAGGCGTTTGCAACCGGAACAGTGGAATGGATTTGAGTCGCAAGCTCCCTGCTTATCTCCTCAAACACACCCGCCCAGTCGCCCGGCTTCCTTTGCCGAAACAGCCGCATCGTTGGATACCACGGGCTATCGCTGCGATCGAGCAGCCACCGCCACTCCGGCATGTATGACAACGCCAGCCACACTGGCACTCCCAACCCGCCCGCCAGATGTGCGATCGCCGTATCCGACGTCACAACCAAATCCAGGTTCATCATGATCGCCGCCGTGTCCATGAATGCACCGGTCTTTTCGTCGAGACCGGGGCCCAATTCCATTACGTTGAACCGATTTTTTACACCGTCCAGTTGCTCGGTTCCCAAATCCTTTTGCAAGCTAATCAGCCGGACGCCGTTCACCTCCGCCAAAGCAGCGAACTGGGCCAGCGGAATCGAGCGGGTATTGTCCTGCAGGAATTTGGGATTTCCCTGCCACGCAATTCCGATTTTCAGCGGTCCATTTGGCAGTTTCTTACGCCAGTGTTCAATCAGTTTCGGATCGGCAAATAGATAGGGAGCATCGTGCGGCAAATTATCCAATGTTGTTTGGAGTGCTCGCGGCAAGCTCGTCAAATAGGCCTCCGCGTCAAACTTCGGTACCGGAGAGCCGTGCGGAACGATTTTATCGATGAACTGGCAACGGCTCAGCAGCGGCACTAGCTTTTCGGCACATGTCAAAATGACGTTGCGAGCGTAAGGCTTCACCAACTGGGCAAAACGAATGAATTGAAACGTGTCTCCAAACCCTTGATCCGCATGCAGCAGCATCGTCTTGCTTCCAATGAGAGGCAAGCCATCCCACGAGGGACGCCCGAGCGCACCTGCGCGAAAATCTTTCGTCTTCCAGAGCCATTCATACTCCCGAAAGCCATGGAAAAAATCGCCTTGTAGCAGCATCCAAGTCGCGTATCGAAAATGAGCCTCAGAATAATCCGGTTTCAACTCGATGGCCCGGCGATAGCACGCGCCCGCTTCGTCCAGCTTTCGTTGCTGTTGCAGCGCAAAGCCCAGATTGTTGTGGGCCGCGGCATATTTGGAGCTCAGCTCGATTGCCCGGCGGTAGCAGGCAATGGATTCGTCGAGCTTGCCATGATCGTGCAGCACGTTGCCGAGGTTGTTGTGCGCTTCGGCAAAACGCGGGTTGAGTTGCAACGCTCGCCGATAACTGGTGATGGCTTCGCCCACTTGCTTTTTCGCATCGAAGGCATTCGCCAGATTGTAGAAAGCACTAGCGAACGTCGGCATGATTTCCACCGCTCGCTGGTAACATGCGATAGCTCCGTCCAAATCGCTTTGCTGCTGCAAGGCAGTGCCCAAATTGCTATGTGCCTCGGCATAGTTGGGATAGCAGACGAGCGCCCGCCGATACGCATCTATCGCGGCGTCGAGCTTGTTCTGATCGAACAGCACAATTCCCAGATAGTTGAGCGCCTCCGCATGAGTCGGCTCTGTTTCTAGAGCGAGCTGGAAAGCCGCCGTCGCGGCCTCTAACTCGCCTCGTTCCTTAAGTGCTTTCCCGCGCCGAAAATGCGATTCCGCTTCGTCAGGTTTGCAAATAACAGTTAGTGCTGCCAGCGCCCCCTTCATCTCCTCAAACACGCTGGCCCAATCACCCGGAGCCTGTTGCCTAAACAATCGCATCGTCGGATACCACGGGCTATCGCTGCGATCGAGCATCCATCGCCATTCGGGCATGTGCGACAGCGCGACCCACACCGGCACACCCAGTCCCCCCGCCAAATGCGCGATCGCCGTATCCGACGTCACAACCAGATCGAGGTTCATCATAATCGCCGCCGTGTCCATGAACGCGCCAGTCGCCTCGTCCACTTCCGGCCCCAGCCCCAGCACTTCGAATCGCTCGCGTGCCTCCGCGATCTGCTGAATGCCCTGAACCTTTTGCAGGCTGATCAAACGCACGCCCGGCACTTCCGCCAGCGGCGCAAACGCCGCCAACGGAATCGAACGCGCCTTGTCTTGCTTGAATTTTGGATTCCCCTGCCACGCGATGCCAATCTTGAACCCCGACTGCGGCAGCTTGTAACGCCACTGCTCGATTAACTCCTCGTCGGCAAACAGATACGGCACCGAATTCGGTATCGTCGCCACCGTCGTGTTAAACGCTCGTGGCAAACTCGTCAGCTTTGCCTCCGCATCGCTGGCCGGAGCTTTCGCATCCAGCGGCACGAGTTTATCCAGTCCCGCACAGCGGCTCAGCAGCGGAATCAACCGCTTCTCGCACTGAAGCACGACTTTCTTCGCTCGCTCTTTCACTAGCCTCGCATAACGTACAAATTGCAACGTATCGCCAAAACCTTGATCGGTATGCAGCAACACCGTTTTCCGCCCACCCACCGCGGAACCATCCCACGTCGGCCGCTTGAGCGCTCGCCCAGCAAATTCCTTGCTCTTCCACCGCCATTCATATTCCGGCCAACCATTCTCGAAATCGCCACGCTGCAACATCACCAGCGACTGGTTGAAATGGGCCTCCGCGGAATCGGGATTAAGCTCGATCGCCCGCTCCAGGCTCGCCGCCGCCTCATCGAGCTTTCCCTGCTGATGCAACACATTGCCCAAATTCGTATAAACAGCCGCAAAATCCGGATCGAGCTCAATCGCCCGGCGAAAGCCCGCCAGCGCCTCCGCCGTTTGTCCCTGATCCTGATAGAGCAAGCTCAAATTGTTCTGCGCATCGGCAAAATCTGCCTTCCGCTCAAGCGCCTCACCATACTGCCGAGCCGCCTCGTCCCACTTCCCCTGAGCGTGCAGCACCGTGCCCAAATGATTGTGAACCTCCGCCCGCCCCGGCTTGAGCGCGATCGCCCGCACATAGCACGCCGCCGCCTCGTCCAGTTTTCCCTGCTCCTTATAGACAATCCCCAAATTGTTGTATGCCTCGGCAAATTGAGGGTTCAATTTAATCGCCAGACGGTAAGATTCCGCCGCTTCCTCTGGCTTTTGCTGATCGTGCAGCACAATCCCTAAGTTGTTGCAAGCCTTGGCATGATCCGGCTTCAGCTTCAGCACTCGCTCATAACACGTAACCGCCTCATCGAGCTTCCGCTGCTCCTTGAACGCGTTGCCA
>JANNTN010000819.1:0-5194 GCA_031394445.1 Anatilimnocola sp. | reverse complement strand
CCTGCGCATCTTCCGCTCCGATCCGCACGAACCCCTCCGCGCCCAAGCCGACCAAATTCAGTGGGGCCCCGCCCAAGGGCTAGCAATCCTCTTCAAAACCTGACTTTGCAGTCCTCCTGGAGACCGAGACTACTTTGTCGGCTCCTTCAGTGGCAACCCGCACTTGCATGGTGGGCTCCAATTGCTCTAACCGGCCGGGCTGGCCGTTTATCGTAACCTTCGTGTCCTTGCTGACCAGATGTGTATGTTCCTGGCCAGCCCTATCTTTCATGACCAGCCGCCCATTGGAAACTGAAATAACCGTTCCTTTGTGGACATGGACTTCGGCTGCTAACGCCTGGCTGGCGGGCAACAAAATCCAGCTTATTGCTAATGCCAAGACTATCGAACGTGGTCGCATGGTGATTGCTCCCTTATTCTTCGCGTCGGGGTAATTGGCTCGCTTAGTCCTTGACGCCGCGATCGCGATAAACGGACTCGGCCAGCCAGGCCGACGCGGTTATTTGTTGTTTCTTCATCCGCATAATGAGCTGTAAGCCGTCGTGCTCCACTCGTTTTTGCAAAGCAGCCAATTTCGATTCTTGCCAATCGACGTGACTCGTTGCCGCTTCTAGCTTGTGGAGTTCCTCGTGAAAGCAGGCCAATTCCTCGGCGAGAGTATTCTCATCCTGTTTCATCCGCTCCACACAAGACAACATCTCCGGATCGGTCTGCGCAATCTGCTCGTACTGCGGGTGTAGCACGGTGTTTAGCTCCCGCGCCCAGTCTGTAGCCAAGGTAGCGGCGGCTTCCTTCACCGACCGAGCCCAGTTCCCCATCTCTCCCGCGATCGACGGCGCCAGCAAGGCCATTTCAAGCTTGGACAGCGTTTCTTCCAGCACATATGCCTGCAAAGTTGTAACTGTCATGATTCATTTACTTCCAAATAGGAGCCGTCGTGGCTGGTCTTTTTTTACACAAATAGACCACGGCTTGATTTACCAAGGCTTGAGCTTCCAGCCCAAAATAAAGCCGATGCCGAAACAGGTCAGGGCCATCACTTCGGGTCGTTCGCGGGCATACGCGCGCAAATACTCAAGGACATCGTCGAGGGGCCGCAGTCCCTGTTCGCCGTAACGGTTAGGCTCCGCTTCATAAGCTATTTCATGAGCAGATTGCATCGTTCTATCTCCATTTTGAGGGTTAATAACTCTTTGGAAGCGGCGGCGTCCCTCGCGCCCAGCTTGGCACAGGGTCGCCGCCGGATCGCTGAAGTGCGTCCTTGATCCACCGCACGTTTTGTGTCCATTCGCGCTGGGAGCGGTCGAACATTCCTCCGCGAACTGCACGCCACCCCAAGTAACCGCTCGCAACGAGCACTGCTGCAATAAGCAAACCAGCACCGGCGGCGATTCCCGCAGCCTGCGCCGGAGTAAATTGCAGCACTTTCGTCAACGTGAGCGCAAGAGCAATTAGCAGCACCGGCAATGCGGCCAATCCAAGTGCCAAGCCACTAAGGATGGCCGCCACGGGCCAGACGAAACGCTGGAGCCCTTCCCCGCAATCCAAGATCAGTAGCCGCAATTGCAATTCGCCAAGCGTGACCAAGTCGTGCAAAAACTCGCCGGTATTGCGGGCGACCGCTCGTGCGGGAGTCTCCTCCACATTGGCTCTGGCTCCATTCATCGTCGTTTGATTAGACATGCCAGGGTCACTCCTACGGCAAAGGCCACGGCTACGGCTAAGCCAGGGTTTTTAATGATCGTTTCTTCCACTGGCCGCACCATCTCGGACAAGCGATCCCACTTCAGCGGCTGCTGCTGCCGATTAATAGTCCGATCGTTGGCTGACCCCAGGTTGGCAGTTCCAGTAAAAAAATCCGCGATGCGATTAACCATGGCTGTCTTCTCCGACGGGCTGTCGTCGAGCTGGCTGAGTTGCGGGCTCGAGCAGCTTCTGCACCTGATGGCTGGCTACTGCCAGGGCCGCTTGCGCCGCTGAGGACGCCAACATGCCGAACAACGCACCGACCAGGCTTGTCCGGGATTTAGTCGATTGCTCCAGCTTCACCAATTGTTGTTGATTCTTGGCAAGTTCGCGCATGGCTTCCGCGTCGGGCCGAATTATGGTGCTGCGGGCTGGCACGAGTAAGTAACCAACGAAGGCTGCTGCTCCCACGGTCAGCCAAGGATGTTTGCGAGCGTAGTACTGCCAATCGACGATCTCTTTGGCGCTCGAAACGATCTCTTGCACGTTGCCGCGCAGCTCCGCACGCACTTGCTGCATCTCGTGTCGAATCTCGTCAGCTTGTGTCGTGGAAACTGCCATCGCTTCGATCCTTACTATGCGGCTTGTTAGAATGCCAACAAGCTATTTAGCCGACGAGTCCCCGGTCCATGGATTCGGGCAACATTGGCAAAATCGCCGCGCGTAAGCGGTTGGCCAATTTTTCAGCCATGGTAGGTTCAGGCTGGAAGTATGAGAGATGACCGCAAGCCGCTTGGCTTAAGAGCAACCCCACGCCCAGTCCAACACCAAATACAACCATTGCGGCCGCCATCGGATGCTCGCGAACGAGTTCCTGAGGCTTCTGCATGGCGGATTCAAAGTTGATCCGCGAATTACTCGCTGCTTTGTGCGCAATCATTTCCGTACTCCTTAATGGTTTTCCTAGTTGTCAATCGCCCGGCTGCTGGGTTCGTCGGCTGCTGGCTTGCTGGCCGCGCGTTTCTTTAACGCCCGCGAACAGCGAGACCAAGCACAACGCCCACGAGCATGCCGACGCCAAAGCAGACTGCGACCGATTCGCCTGGCCGCTGCTTGATCATTTGCTCGGCTTCTTCATAGCCCTTTTGCACTGAATCGCTGGCCTGATCGTAGCCGCGACGCATCGTCTCGGCGGCTCTCTTCGAAGTATCTTGCACCGACTCCATAGCCTGGTGTGCATATTCCTTGGCCGTCTCGGCCGCTTGGCCAACTGTTGAGGAGCCGTTGGAGGTCAGTTCTTCGAGAAAATGTTCGACCGAGTTGCGGGCCTCGCCCGTTGTGCGCTGAATGAGGCCGACCAACTGATCGACGCTGCCGTGAGCTTGTTGTAAGTCGTCGTTTGTGAGCTGACCCCACTTTGACTTCAGCTTGCCTTTGATTTCATTCCAGTTGCCTTGAAGCGTCTGTTGGTTGACCATCGCAAAACTCCTTGGGCGATTGATGTTTGGACGAGTAACGGCGGAAAGTGCCCAGCACTCACTGCCGACAGGAGCACAGGACAATAAATTTCAAGCGCGAGCTAGGCTGACGGCCTACGCACCACACCGGTCAATAGGCTGACCAGAAACAGCACGAGGAACACAACAAACAGTGTCTGTGCGATCCACGCAGCCGTGCCGGCAATGCCACCGAAGCCGAGCACAGCGGCTACGAGGGCGATGATCAGGAACATTAGAGCCCAGTTCAACATGATTCCGCTCCAGTTACAGCAGTGTCGGCACCACTGCAACATGCCGTGGTTGGCCTTTCATTCAAGGGAACACTAGAGCAACCGCTGTGCCAACCGTCAGAAAATTCTGTCAGCTCCCTCCGCACAACCGCAGGCCGTTACGCTATAACAACTTACGGCGAATTAGGTGCGATCCCAGAATCCAACGCACTGAGATTTCGCTGAAGTGTCCGACCAGGTGTGGTTTCCTGGCAGTCAGCCTGAGCGACGGCGAAACGCTAAGGCCTTGATTTCCTCCCTGACACAAGCACGTATGGTTGATGTAGGGAACCGGCGGCGGCTGCTAATCAGAACACAGGAGCGGCTGGAATGCCTGGCGTGCTGGTAATTGATGACGACCGCAGCGTTGTCCCGTTGATCCGCTCGGCTTGCAAGCAGGTTGGCGTGGAGGTGTACGCCGCCGAATCGGCCGAAAAAGGGCTGGAGCTGCTCCGCCAGCACAAGCCCGCCGTCCTGCTGCTCGATGTGCTGCTCCCCGAAATGACCGGACTTGAATTATTCGATCGAATTCACAAGTTCGACGAGCGGCTCCCGGTCATCTTCATGACCGCGAGCGGCGAGAGCGACATGGCGATCGAGGCGATGAAGCTCGGCGCGCTCGATTATCTGATGAAGCCGTTAGACGTTGGCCGAATCAAGGCGCTCGTCGAGCAGGCGCTCGAAATTCGCCGGCTGATGGAGACGCCGGTCGAATTGCCCGCTCCGGTCGGTGACAGCGAGTTGATCGGCCGCAGCACACCCATGCTGGAGGTGTATAAGGCGATCGGCCGCGTCGCCACGCAAACCGTGACGGTCCTCATTCGCGGCGAGAGCGGCACGGGAAAGGAACTAATTGCGCGGGCCATTTATCATCACAGCGACCGGCGAGCCAAACCGTTTTTGGCGGTGAATTGCGCCGCCCTTTCGGAAACTTTGCTCGAAAGCGAGCTGTTTGGTCACGAAAAAGGCTCGTTCACCGGTGCCGATCATCGCCGCATCGGCAAATTCGAGCAATGCAACGGCGGCACGATTTTTCTGGACGAAGTCGGCGATATGGCCCCCCTGTCGCAGGCAAAGTTGCTGCGGCTGCTTCAAGAGCAACGCTTCGAGCGGGTCGGTGGCAATGAAACCATCCAGACCGACGTGCGGATCATTGCGGCCACCAACCGCGACCTGGAAGTGATGACCGCTAACCATACGTTCCGCTCCGACCTCTTTTACCGGCTGAATGGGTTTACGATCAAAGTGCCGCCGTTGCGGGAACGCGGTGACGATCTCTTGTTGCTCATCGAGGCGTTCTTATCGCGGTTATCGCGCGAGCTGGGGAAGTCGTTGCAACGAGTGTCGCCCGAGGCGCTCAAGATCCTGGTCGAGTATTCCTGGCCCGGAAACGTCCGCGAAATGCAGAGTATGTTGCGAAAGGCTCTGCTCAATCTCTCCGGACCCGTCCTCGTGCCGGAGTTCTTGCCGGAAGAAGTCCGCGGCGGAAGTCCCGCTTCGCCCGGCGAGACGAGCGGCGGAACGGTCAACGGATTGCCGAGCGATCTGAGCGTGCTCCTCAAGTCGCGGCTCGCCTGTGGTTCGGAGAATCTGTATGGCGACGCGTTGGAGTTTATGGAGCGGTACATCGTGACCAGCGTGCTCCAGTCCACAGCCGGCAATCAATCGAAGGCCGCGAAGCTGCTCGGAATCACTCGCGGCAGCCTCCGCAACAAGACGCAGACGCTCGGCATCAAGATC
>JANNTN010000805.1:0-4735 GCA_031394445.1 Anatilimnocola sp. | reverse complement strand
GAATCTCAACTCTGATTTCGTCCAACCAGAGTTTTAGCGATGCTGCCGTCCTACGGTTGGACCATCCTCACGAACGCGATCGTCACCCGCCTCGTCAACCTTTACTCTGTGCTCCGCATCGCGAAAACTCATAATTCGTTTTCTGATCGGTATCGGAAACTTGCCGATCTGACGGGTTCTCGGGAAGATGCCGCGATCCTTGTGGTGCGCGCCGGTGCAAGAAAACAAGCCGACGGCGGAAAGCATAGGCCGCTCCCGCCGCCGGTGTTTGCATCGGTTCGTCGCGTCGGTCGCTTGGCGGTCAAGGCTTCTCCGGCAGCGGCGTGGCGTCCCAGATTCTTACAGTGCCGTCCCAGAGAACGCTGGCGAGGCGGTGGCCGTCGGCGCTGAAGGCGACGTTGTGGCTTTGCTGTGTCCCGCTGCTGCCGGAATAGCCGCGATCAGCGGCGTACTCGAACGTGAGCGTCTGATGGCCGGAGTGGGCGTCCCACAATGTCGCCGTTCCGTCGTCGGATGTGCTGGCCAGCCGATTGCCGTCCGGGCTGAAGGTCAAGGCTTTGATGCGGCTGTCCGTGCGAGAGGAAAGAAGCTCACGGCCATTCTCGGCATCCCATATCTTGAATCCCGAGCTACCGGATGCGAGCCGTTTGCCGTCTGGGCTAAATGCGAATGCGCGTGTCGAGACTGCGGGCCCGCCGTCGTTGAATGAATGCAACTCCGTGCCGTCCTGCGTGTTAAAAATCTTGGCCGTGCTGCCTCTACCGCTGGCCACGCGTTTGCCGTCCGGGCTGAAGACAACGTTAGTCCACCCTCCTCTAATGCCTTCCTTTGCCTTTGGAAGGTCGATCGTGAGGAGTTTCTGGCCCGTTTGTGTGTCCCACACGTGGAGGCCCGCGCTGCGGCCTACAAGTCGTTTGCCATCCGGGCTGAACGCCATGCCGGCTACAATGCCGGTGCCCCCCTTGAGCGTGAAAAGCTCCTGGCCCGTCTGGAGATCCCATATTTTCACCAGCCCGGGAACCCGAAGGTATGCTCCGCCGAGGGGAGTGCCATCACCACTGGCCAGTCGCTTGCCGTCTGGGCTGAAGATAACGCCGGAAATCCTGTTCGTGTGCCCTTTGAGCGTCTTGGTCTGCTGTCCCGACTTCTCGTCCCAAATCATTACCGGCATTTCCGCAGCCGTGCCCGGCCCCGTGCCCGGCCAAGCCCGAGAACCACTGGCCAGTTGTTTGAAGTCTGAGCTAATCGCGCCAACGTTTCCTTCGATATTGAACGTTTTGGGGTTCGACTCCATTTGCGCATCCCAGATCTTTACCGTGTTACCGGAGACGCCGGCCAGCCGCTTTCCATTCGGGCTAAAGGCTACCCCCTGACCGTTGTAAGAGTTCAAATCGTACGGACCCTTGATCGTTCGTATTTCTTGTCCGGTTTGCACATCCCAGACCCGCAGGGTTTTGTCATACGAGCCACTAGCCAGCCACTTGTTATCGGGGCTGAATACCAGGTTGTTGATTCGATCGGAGTGAGATTGAAACGTGAACAACTCACGGCCGGTTTCCGTGTCGCAGACCTTGATTCTCGGCGTTCCGGCCCGCTGACCGCCGATGGCGATGCGTTTGCCGTCCGGACTGAAGGTGAAGAGAATCCCGCCATCACTTTTCTCGTTGAGAGCCGAAATTTCCTGGCCGGTTTGGGCGTCCCATACCTTCAGCTCTCCGTTGACTTGCTTCCTGTTCTCCCATTGGAAGTGGTCGGATGCCAACCGCTTGCCGTCCGCACTGAAGGCAACGTTCCCGCCGCCACCTGGGAGGTGTAGAAGCTGCTGGCCGGTTTCTGCGTCCAACACGTTCACCGACCGAGGGAGTTGCTTACCATCGATCATTCCGCCGGCTGTGGCAAACGCCAGGCGTTTGCCGTCGGGGCTATAGGCAACTTCCCAGAAGTCGCCCGTTAGCGACCGAAGCTCCTGGCCCGTCTGGGAATCCCAGATTTTGAGTACCCCCGGTTTGCCTTGGCCGGCTTCGCTGCCCGAGGCCAGACGCTTGCCGTCTGGGCTGTAGGCCACTGCGGACACGTAGCTGTTGTGCCCCTTGAGGACGAGGATTTCATCGCCGGTCTGCGCGTTCCAGATCTTCACGGTACCCGCTTCGTTGGCAGCGCTAGCGAAGCGTTTGCCATCCGGACTAAAAACAACGGATCCACCCGCCTTCAGTGCGAATAGTTCCTTGCCCGTTTCGGTATCCCAACACTTGAGCCCAGGCTCAACAGGCATCCCATTAGTCGTTCCACCGCCCGTTGAGGTGAACACACGCTTGCCATCCGGGCTGTAAGTGACTCTATCCAAAAAGTAGCTATTTACGTTCAGCGTCAGCCGAGCATCTTGATTGCAAAGTCGGTTGAGAAAATGCCACTCGAAGCCGCGGAGGTCCGGCTCGCCAGGCTTAGGGCGATGCTGCTCCAGCAGACTCAGAACACGGCTCACGGCATGCTGATCCCAAGCATTCTTGGCCAGGTTCATATTCGACGCATACAACGTCCGCTGAAGCTGGTCATTCACGGCCTTGACTTCGTCGCGCTGCGCGGTCGCCTTTTGTTCGTTGGCAACGGCCTTTTGTTCATTGGCGTTGGCCTGAGCCTCGGCTGTCGTGGCTCTCGCGGCCTGCCAAGCGCTGACCGTGGTGCCGAGAATCAGGCATCCGGCAATGGCGAGGGCGGTCGCGAGGGCGGGCTTGTGTTTGCGGGCGAATTTTTGGAAGCGGTACATAGTAGTTGGGGGGCAAGCGAGGACAGGTTCGTCGGAAAGATAACGCTGGATGTCGGTGGCCAACGCGCTGGCCGATTCGTAGCGGCGGCTGCGGTCTTTTTCGAGGGCTTTCATCACAATCCAATCCAGCTCACCGCTGAGAATTTTGCTCAGCCGTCGCTCATCCACACCGCGGTGCTGGGAGGCCGTTGAGATGGCGTGAACGCCGAGCGTGCTGAAGCGGCGGCTGGGACGCAGCGGCTCGTCTTCGCGAATGATCCGCCGCATCTCATCGAACCCGGCCTTACTCAGCGCCTCCTTGTCGAAGGGCGTCTGGCCGGTCAGCAGTTCGTAGAGCAGCACGCCCAGCGAATAGACATCGCTCCGAGTATCGACATCGTGGCTGGTCAGCTCGGCTTGCTCGGGACTCATGTAGAGCGGCGTGCCGACGAGCTGCGTCAGAGCCGTATAGACCGTGCGCTCAGTGAGCTGCTGGCCGACCGCCTTGGCCACGCCGAAGTCGATCACCTTCACGACCGGCCGGCCGTCTTGCATCGTGACCATTACGTTCGACGGCTTGAGATCGCGATGAATGATTCCCTTTTGATGAGCGTGCTGCACGGCCTGGCAAACATCGACGAACAGCGCCAACCGTTGACGAGGGCTGAGCCGAGCCTTGTCGCAGTACTCCGTAATCGGCATTCCGCGGACCAGCTCCATCACGAAGTACGGGCGGCCCGCTTCGGTCGTACCCGCATCCAGCACCCTGGCAATATTCGGATGATCCATCATTGCCAGGGCTTGCCGTTCGGCTTCAAAGCGGGCAATGACCTGCTTCGTATCCATCCCCGGCTTAATGATCTTGAGTGCGACACGACGGCGAACCGGCTCGGTTTGCTCGGCGACATAGACGACACCCATTCCCCCTTCGCCGACCTGCTCGAGCAGCTTGTAGCGGCCAATGACTGTGCCGGGCTGTTCGTCACCTTCAGGCAGATCAAATGTGGCTGCGACACCCACGGCTGGGGCCTCGAGAAAGCCAGGTTCCGCGGCCTGCATCCGCAGCAGAGCGGCCACTCGGCCCATCAATTCGGGATCGTCTCCGCAGACTTGGCCCAAGTAGTCGTTGCGCGCTTCCGTCGACGCAATGTTGCATGCCACCTTGAAAACAGCCTTTTCGGCGAGTCGTTTGTCACTCATGTTTGCCCTCCGCAACAATTGCGAATTTCGTTCGCTGTCACTTTCGCCCAGGTAACAGTGCGAGAATTAGCCTCAAAATGGCCGACGAAAAGTTGGAACTTTTGCAGAATGTCAGAAAAGTCGCCCGCGCTAGGACGCATTCAGCATTTCAAGGCGAAGCCAATTCTTGGCGTAAGTCCATTCTGCCTTTGCGGTTGAGATCGATATCCCAAGCATTTTGGCAGCCTGCTGGATTGTCAGGCCAACAAAGAAACGAAGTTTGATAAGCTCGGCCGCACGGGGATCGCTGGATTCGAGGCGGCTTAACGCCTCGTTTAGCGCGAGAATGTCTAGATCCGGACCCGGCATCTCCGGCTGCAAATGGGACAATTCGACGCGACGATAATTGCCGCCGGCTTTGGGGCCATCTTTTCGCCGCGCCTGATCCACGAGTATTCGCCGCATCGCCTCCGCAGCCGCCCCAAAGAAATGTCCGCGGCTGTTCCAGTGCTGAGCTTTTTCTACATCCACGAGCCGGATATAGGCGTCATGCACCAGCGCCGTCGCCTGTAATGTCTGCCCCGGCTTCTCCTGGGCCAACTTGGCCGCGGCCAGCTTCCGCAACTCGTCATACACCAGTGGCAACAGTTTCTCCGCCGCCTGGGGATCGCCCTGCTCAATCTGCGACAAGATGCGGGTGACGTCGGACACAGAGGCGAACCGGCGAATGAAATGGACGAAAGGCCATCGTTACGCTACCGCCGCGAAGGCCAAATGTCGAGATTGGAAGACACTGGCCGAGACCCAAGCCCT
>JANNTN010000792.1:0-2457 GCA_031394445.1 Anatilimnocola sp. | reverse complement strand
GGCCTGCAACTCATCAACCTGGGGATGGACGCCGACGTGACGCAGACGCTGCGGCTGGTCGGCAACGTCAATTTTCTCTGGTTCAACCAGACCGAAGTGCTGAAGACCGTGGCATTCCAAGGGGACATCGCCAACCGCATCGGCACCGACCTCAGCCTCGGCTTTGAATACCGCCCCCGGCTGAATAACAACATCCTCTTCATCGGCGGCGCGTCGTGCCTATTGCCCGGCGGCGGCTTCCGCGACCTTTACAACCCGCTCGTTGGCAAGGTTGACGTGCTTGGTGCTGGGTTTGTGAATGCCGTCCTGACTTACTGATTCGAGAATGGAAGCTGTGTGGCGATGCAAACTTGATTGGATTTAACACAGAGACACAGAGGCACAGAGACGCAGAGTGAAAACAGGGAATTAGATGAAACCAATTCAATTAAATCCATATGACCATGCAAGCTCGCTGCTAACAAAGAAATGCCCTGACATGATTTTCCCTCTCTGTGACTCCGCGACTCTGTGCCTCTGTGTTTAAATCCAACGACCCAGCAGTTCAGAACAGTTTTTTTGCAGACTGATTGACCAAGGAAGCACGGATGCGACCTTTTAATAGCAGAGTACTCCTGACAACCGCGCTCTTGCTGGCTTTCGTTGCCGGATCGGCGCGGGCGGAGGGGGGATCGTGGAATTTGTGGCCGTTTGGGGAGTGGAAATCGAAGGGGGACGTGGCGAAGCGCGTTCAGCCGCAGGAGCCGAAGATCTATCGGCCGCAGCCTGCGCCGGTTGTTGCAACATCGAATGCTCCGGCGCGGCCCAATGCCGTGGCGCCAGCGTCGTTTCATGCCACTTCGCCTGAGCCGCTGCCGCTAGTGCATACCGGCCCCGCGTTGCAGTTCCCGTCCGCCGGCATGACGGCGGATCAGCTTTATCGCCAGACCGATGCGGACGTGATGCGCAAGAGTTGGGGCTGCGTGAATTGCCATCAGGGCGTTCACGACATGCACGATTCACCGAACGTCAAACTCGGCTGCTGCGATTGCCACGGCGGCAATCCCGACGCGCCGACGAAAGAAACGGCCCACGTACAGCCCAGCCTGCCCAATGGCTGGCCCACTTCGGCCAATCCGGTCCGCTCGTACACGCTGCTCAATCACGAATCGCCCGAGTTCATTCAGTTCGTCAATCCGGGCGATCTCCGCGTGGCTCACATCGCTTGCGGGGCCTGCCACGCTCGCGAAGTGCTGGAAGTGAAAAAGGGCATGATGACCCACGGCTGCATGTTGTGGGGGGCGGCACTCTACAACAACGGTTCCGTGCCGGAGAAATGGTCGCGCTACGGCGAGAGCTACAGCATGACCGGCGTGCCGCAGCGGATGCAAACCGTCTGGAAGCCTGAAGATGTCGCCGTGATGCAATACGAAGTCGCTCGCAAGGGGATCGTGCCGTTTCTCGACCCGTTACCGCGGTTCGAGATTTCGCAGCCGGGAAATATTCTGCGCATCTTCGAGCGTGGCGGCCGTTTTCGCCCGGAACTGGGCGTTCCTGAGCGACTGGAAGAACCCGGCCGGCCGCGCACGCGGCTCTCGAACCGCGGCCTGGGAACGGAAAACCGCACCGATCCGGTGTTCATCGGCCTGCAGAAGACGCGGCTGCTCGATCCGACGCTGAATTTTTTGGGCACGAATGATAAGGCCGGCGATTATCGCTCCAGCGGCTGCACAGCTTGTCATGTGGTGTATGCGAACGATCGCTCACGCATGCACAGCGGGCCGTATGCCAAATTTGGAAATCGCGGCACGGCGGCCGATATGATCGACGGGCGGCTGGTGAAGAGCCTCGACCCGATGATTCCGAAGGACGAGCCCGGCCATCCGATCACGCATCGCTTTACGACGGGCGTGCCGACGAGCCAGTGCATCGTGTGCCACATTCATCCCGGCACGAACGTCGTGAATTCGTATCTCGGCTTTATGTGGTGGGACAACGAAACCGACGGCGAGTTGATGTATCCGCGACAGGAAAAAGATCCGACGGCGGAGCAATTCGAGGAGTCGCTGGCGTTCAATCCCGACGAGACGGCGGTGCGCGGCAATTGGTCGGACCCCGAGTTCTTGGAAGAGCTGACCGAGCTGAACGAGGTGACGCGGCACACGCAGTTTGCCGACTTTCACGGCCACGGCTGGGCGTTTCGCGCGGTGTTTAAGAAAGATCGGCAGGGGAACTTGCTCGATTGGAAAGGTGACAAGGTCAGCCACTACACCAGCGAGAAGCTGCGCGAAGCGATGGAGGAGCCCACCAAACACGAAGAGCTGGTCGGAAAAAAACGCGACGATGTGCCGGTGCATTTGATGGATATTCACCTGGAAAAAGGGATGCACTGCGTCGATTGCCACTTTGAGCAAGACGTACATGGCGACACGAAACTTTACGGCGAAGTCCGCGCGGCGTGCGAGATTCAGTGTATCG
>JANNTN010000787.1:0-9991 GCA_031394445.1 Anatilimnocola sp. | reverse complement strand
ATTGGATCGATCCCAAAGGCGAGTTCCTCTCCATGGTCGCCGCGGGACCGGTCTATCAGCTTCTAGGCAAACGGGACCTGGGTACCACCGAACTACCACCCCTTGATGCTCCACTCACCAGCGGCGACCTCGCCTTTCACTATCACAGCAGCGGCCACACCGCCGTTCCCGCCGACTGGAAAGCCTTCCTCGACTTCGCCGAACGACATTTCAATGCTCAGTAGGGCCTAATACGCCTGTTCAAGTATTCCGAGCAGGTCGGCTTGGGTCGGCTGCCGCGGATTGGTGTTCATTAGCCGTTTGATGGCGAATGCCTTTTCGGCAAAGCCAGCAAGCTGCTCGCGCTTCACACCCAGCTCGCGCAGCGCCAGCGGAATGCCAATCTGCGAGCGAATCCGCTCCACGGCAACAATCGCCCGCTCCGCCGCCGCGTCTTGCGATAGGCCGCTGACATTCTCACCCAGCAGCGCGGCAATCTTGGCGAACGCCGCCTTCCGCGTGGGCAGGTTGTAGCGCATCACAAACGGCAACAACAATCCGTTGCCAGCGCCGTGCGACACGTGAACCGCGCCGCCGATCGGATATTCGAGCGCATGCACCAGCGCTACGCCGCAGTTCGAAAATGCCAGTCCCGCCAACGTGGCGGCCAGCGCCATCGAATCGCGGGCCGCCCGATTCGCTCCGTCTTGCACTGCCACTACCAAGCTCTGGCCAATTTCCGCAATCGCTCGTTCCGCCAGGCAATCTCCTAGCGGATGTTTCCCTTCATAGGCGACCGGGGCCTCGCTCGGCTCGTTCAGCTTGTCAAAATCAACCGCCGTATATCCCTCAATCGCGTGCGTGAGTGCGTCGATCCCGCTATCCGCCGTAATTTGTTTTGGGCAGCCGTCCGTCAGCGCCGGATCGACCACGGCCAGCGCCGGCCGCAACTGCTGGCTCAGCGTGCTGACCTTGATATGGTTCGCCTTGTCGGTCAGCACGGCTGCGTGCGAAACTTCACTGCCAGTGCCAGCCGTCGTGGGCACGCAAACCAGCGGCGTTACCGCCCCCGGCACATTGTTAAAGCCGAAATACTGCGCTGGCTGCCCCCCGTGTGCCAGCAATACAGCTACGATCTTGGCCAAATCCATGTTGCTGCCGCCGCCGAGACCCAGCACACAGTCCGGCCCAAAATTCTTCGCGGCTTGGGCCGCGGTGACAGCCGTTTCCACCGCGGGTTCGGGCTCCCCGCCCAAAAACAGCGCCACTTCGATCTTTGCCTCGCGCAGCGGAGCGGCAACTTGTTCCACAATGCCGACTGTCGCCAGAGTCGCATCGCTGACCACAAACACCCGGCGGAGACTCCTGCGGCTAACCAACTCGCCGAGCTGTGCCACCGCGCCACGGCCAAAGACCAATTGACCCGCCGAATGAAAGTTCCAACTCGTGCGCATGCCATACCTATGAATTAGCCAGGCGCGGCTGGCGGCGCATCATCCGGCGGCGGTGGTGGTGGCTGAAACTTGGGTGCATTGATTTCGTCCACGTCGTCGAAATCGCTGTACGAAGGCCGCGGTTTGGGCCGCGAGGGCGTGCTATTGAAGGTGTCAGTGAAATCGACTTGCGAGCGCATATCATCCAGGCTCTTGCGGAAGTCGCGATACACCCCGCCGACTTTCTTCGCAACGTCCGGCAAGTTCTTGCCGAAGAGCAACACCGCGACCACGCCGATGATAAACAGCTCTTGGAAACTGAGACCTAACATGGCGGCCCATCCGACAAGAGGGGAAGATCGAGGAAGTTTACAGGCTTCAGTTCAAGGTCCGCAGTCGGCAGTAGTCGCCAACTGAGAACCTCGGAACATTGAACCTTAAACAGAAATTAAGGTTCCCGGCGATCGACCTTCTCATTGTCCTCTTGAGGGCCGCCAGACATGCCTTCCTTGAACTCCACGACGCCGCGGCCCAACGACCGCATCACACTCGGCAGCCGATGGCCGAACAGGATAAAGATCACCACCAAAATGATGATCAGCTCGGTGTGTCCAATTCCAAACATGATTCGCTCTCGCACATAAATGGTGAAGAAATACCGGCGAGCGGCGAAAGCGAGCGACCGCCCCACTGGGCATCGCTAGGACCAGCTCGAAACATTTAGCCCCTTCATACTATCGCGAAAGGGGCCTCAGTGTCAAACGCACCACCACGAACGTAAACCCACGGTTTTTCACTAAAAACTAAACCCCGCCCGCGGCGTGGGCAACAGGAACCGGGCATCCAGCACTTTCGCAATCCGCGCCGCAGACTCCTGCAAATGGGCCCGGCTATACGTATCGAGCTTGCTGGACACCGGCTGATTGTCGAGCAGGCTCTTGATTCGCACCTGCAGATTCGAAAGTTCTGAGTAGGCCACTGTTTGGCAATCTTGTGGGGAGATGGTCGTGCCGAGAGCCAGCGTTGACAACTTCTGTAGATAGGACCGTTGCAAGTTGCGGCGAATGCTGCTGATGGCGGGCTTACGGTTGGTGTAGTCCCCCTCCTTCGTTGATTCCACTTCGGCGAAGATCGACTTGGTTAGCCGCTGAATCAGCTCCGCGGTGGTCATTACATCGGCGTCAGTTGGCGCTTTTAACTCAGCATCGTGCATGCGCCGAAGCGTATTCGAAGAAAGCAACTGGCCGACCATCAGATTCTGCCATTGCAAGACGAAATCGTGCAGTTCGAAATCCTTGCGAATCGAGTCGCTAACGCCCCAGTGACTCCAGTTAGACCAGCCGAGGCTATTGAGCAGTTCCGGGGGAAACTGAAAATTCTGGTCGCTGAAGAAATTGTCTTCGAGCAATTTTAAGGCTTCGCGCTGCACCTTGGCATCGACAAGGGTCACTGGCGGCTTGGCGTCCTTGTCCCCCTTATGGCTGCGGGAGGTCTGAAGACCGCCGACGTACCGCGAAACAAAAAACATGCTTTCCCCAAACTGTTCCATGAGGATGTTGAACGCCCGGCGCGCTTGCGTGTAATCGTCTCCCTCCTTGGTCATACGATCGACGAGCCCGGGGACCAACTCCTTCATGATTTGCAGTCGATTGGTCGCGTATTCGATAGGGTCAGAACCCAGGTCAAACCGATTACTGTCGGGATCGGGGTCCAAGGTGCCGAGGCTTGAGTCTTCGTCGGTGGCAAATGCCAATGCCGGCTCGCCGCTCCGGGCGGCGATCTTCTTCAGCTCCGCAAGATCCCCGGTAGTGGAGCCTGAGAGCGCCTTGTAGCCATATTCAATCGCCCAATTGTCATACGGGCCAATGGTCGTGGTGTAGTATTCGCCTTGCTTCCAGCCCTTGGGGACAATATTTGTCGGGTGATAGTCCATGACTGTTGACATCAAGCAGCCGTTGCACTTCTCCTCGTTCAATTCCTTGAGGTTCTGCCACTTGCTTCCTTTGAAATTATGTGTCAGGCCGAGTGTGTGGCCAACTTCGTGCATCGTCACCCATTTGACGCATTGCTGCAGCAGCTTCTCAAGATTGGCCTCGTAGGCTTTGGCATCGGTGCCAGCCACAATGGCTGCTGAACCGAACGCGAGCTGCATGCTTGTGCCACTAGCCAGAGTGCAATCGGCCCCGGCTAACGGTCGCTCGTTAAACAATGCTCGCGGACGCAACTCGTTCTCTTTGTAGATTTCCAGCGCGCCGCCGGTCATTTGGGCGATGCTGCGAGCTGAAGTAAATTCGAAATTTTCCTTCCAAATAGTCAGAAAATCCGCATCGAAAATGATGTCCGCGTCCAAAATTTGCCCGGTGTACGGATTCATCCGGCTCGGCCCCATCGCGTAACCGGCGTTGCTGGTGATCCACCGGAAAAAGTTATAACGAATGTCCTCCGGGTCAATGTTCTCTTTTTCGCCCTGTTGCTTGACGATGATCGCGTTGCTGAATCCCGCCTTCTCAAACGCCTTGTTCCACTCATAAATCCCGTCGTAGATCGCCTTGCGGTATTTGAACGGAACCGATCTCTCCAGATAAAACTCGATCTGCTTCTTCGGCGGCGATGGATTCAGCGACGCATCGGCCTTCTGTAAATCCCAACGGTTGATGTACCGCACGAATTGGTCGCGGTCGCTCTTCGACGAAAAATCCTTCACGGCTGTGACGAAATAACCGACGCGATCGTCCGCCAATCGCGGCTGATAACCCGTGCTCGGAATTTTGCTGATCGAATAATGCACATTGATCGTCGCCCCCCGCGAGTCCGCAATCGTATCGATCTTTGCACTGCCGCTGGAGGCATACGTCGCCGCCACTTCCAATTCCATGTTTTCATCAAACGCCTTCACCTCACCCCAATTCGATTTCTGCTGCGAGAAACTGAACCCCGGCAGCACCCGGCTAATCTGCGGCAAGTCGCTCATGAATACCGACGTCAAATCCACCAGGTCGCCCCCCTTCGGGCCCTTGGAGGAAATCGGCAAGCTGAACAGCACGCTATCCGTATAAGCCGCGGCGACCGCTTTCGACTCCGGTGAATTGGCGTTGGCCTTGAACCGCACATTTTTGCGAACCACATGCACGCTCTCGCCGATCTTACGCACCTGCCAAACCCAATCATCCCCAAATCCCCAGGTCATCCCTCCCAAGATTTGCCCCTGACCGATGCCCCGGCTAATCGAGATCAGCACGATATATTCAGAGGAGTAATCGCTCGGCAAAATTTCCCAATACAGGTTTTGCCCCTTCTGATACACCGTCCACATCCCGCTCTTAGGCGTCGCATCCTTCAGCAACGTCAGAAAAGCCGGAGGCGTCGCTGTCGTCGGCCTGGTCTCCGTCGTCGCTGGCGTCCCTTCCTTGGGCTTGTCTGCCGTGGCCGGAGCGGGTGTTTGCCCCCAGCTTGCGGACTGCCCAAGGCCAACCACAAAAACGATCGCGGCAACCATCAACCGAATGCGGTGATTCATAAGAATTATCTCAGCCTGTTTAGGGCACAGCGCGAATCGTCGCGCGAAGACAGCAGACGCAACGCGTGTCACAACAAAGGCCCGGAATTGGCCCGTTAAATATACCCCATTCTACCGCGACGCCAGTAGATCGGGGAGGATTTTGCTGTTCGTAACGCTTATGCCCACCGTGACGCCCACACGATCGTGCCACTCTCATCCCGACTGGGATCATTGATGAACGAAAGCAACACCGCGGCAGTATTAAACCAATACGGCGTGAACGCCAACGCGGTTCGTCACCTGGAGCCGCTCGCCAATGCCGGCGGCTGGAGCGGCTCGCGTCTATGGCGTGTTACGGCTCAATCCGGTGACATTTTGTGCCTCCGTCGCTGGTCAACGGAACATCCTTCACCCGAGCGATTGGCGTGGATGCATGACGTTTTGCAACGTGTTGCCCCCAACCTCCCCATCGTTCCCACTCCACTCCGCTCCTCCGCAGGCCAGACCTTCGTTGAATGCGCTGGACACTTGTGGGAACTAACCGACTGGCGGCCAGGCACTGCCAATTTTCACGCCATTCCCACGCTCCCGCGCCTCCGCGCTGCCATGCAGGCCCTGGCTACATTCCATCAACTAGCGGCGAGTCTGCAAAGCCAAACCGGCATTCCCCCCACGGTCCTCGACCGTTTCAGCCAACTGAACTCGCTCTCATCGGGCGGCTTATCGGTCATCGAACGCGCCATCCGCTCGCCACTGCATTCCGAACTAGATCAGCGTGCTGCCCAACTGCAAACCCTGACAACACAGCTACTCCAAACGAGTTCATTGCTCCCACGTCTCACCGCCATTGGCCAACTCCCCCTCTCGCCTGCCATCCGCGACATCCACCACGACCACCTGCTCTTCATCGGCGATGAACTAACCGGCCTCATCGACTTCGGTGCCATGCGGCTCGACACACCGCTCACAGATATTGCCCGCCTCGTAGGCAGCCTCGCCGCCGACGATCGCCAAATGCGGCAATCTGCCATCAACTACTATCACGAAATCCGCCCACTCAGCGAATCAGACCGCGCCCACATCGATTTACTCGACGAATCCGGCCTGCTGCTCAGCGCGGTGAACTGGCTAACCTGGCTCTACGTCGAGCGGCGCGACATGGGACCGCTCGCACCCATCCTGCACCGCTTAGATACCATCCTGTCGCGAATGCACAGCCGCTTACAACATCGACTCGCTACCGATTGAACAAAAACGCCGGGCTGTTAATCAATGCCCAAGCCAAATCTTGAATGCCTAAAGCGCGAGCATTCTTTATCTGATCGCCGGCCGATTTCACCGTGGCCGCCAATCGCGTCCACTCCGCATCATGCGACTTGAAGTAATCCGCCACTGTCGCCGCTTGCTCCGCGTTGCGGTCCGCGCGAGGTACCGCTAGCGCCGCAGCCAATGCCTCTGGCAGTTTTGGCCGCGAAAATGGGCGATCTCCGTCCGTCACACTGAAGCGAAACTTGCCCAGCAAGTGTTTGCCATCCTGGAACTGCTGCGACAGCGTGATCGTCGCCACGCCCGGGCCTTTCAGGTCGCCACTATCCTTTACCTCGAAAATCGCTTCGTGCGACTTCCCAAACTGCGGCGACACCGCCCAACCCGTCTGGTCATTTCCGTCAATCGCACTCGCCGCTGAGTAATTGTCCTGCGCAAAATCGACCGTAGCATTCTCCAAACCGAGCGCCTTCGCCGTCGCGGCGTCATCCTTGGCCGAAACGCTGACCTTCAACTCGCTCAAGACAAAATTCCCGTTCGGTGCGCGGCCTGGGCCGCCTCCTGGCAGCGAAGCATCGGCAATCGCTTCCAACTTGATGCCCGTCACCGTCGCCAAATCGACATTCGCCACAACTGTATAAACATCCTTCGCCAGATTGCCGTTCACCACGATCGACTGGTCGTCCTGCTTGGTCAACGTCGCGCCCGCTGCCGATTTCAATTCCGTGGCTTCCAGCGCCCGCCACACCACCGGCTTCCCAAACGACGCTTCCCACGCCTCCTGCTTATCCGTCAATTGCTTCTCATATTCCGTCAGCGCCGCGGCTACTTTGGCGTGATCCTCTGCCGCTGCCTTCAGCGTCTCCTTGCCTAACTTCACTTCGTTTTCCGTCGGCTTGCGAGCCAAGAACCGCACGAACACTTCCTCGATCAACTTGTCGTCGTCCTTCTCCTTGGCTGCAAGCTGATTCAACTCACTGTTCGCGTCGGTCAGTGCATCGGCCACCGTCGGGCCATTGATCAACTTCAAAATCGGTCCGAGCACCATCCCGCTCGACCGTTCGCATTCGCAAGCCGACTCCCGCACCGGCTTGCCAAAATCCTCCAAAAACGGCACCGAGATACCTGCATCAGGAAGCTGTGCCGCACGAAACCCCGCCGGCACTCCCGGCAATTTTTCGGTCGATCCTGTCGCAATAAAGATCGCGTCATACAGCGACTCCGCCGGCAATCGCCGCGGCATCGCGTGGCTATAGTTGATGGCATCGTCTTCGTTCCACTTATTCGCCACCACCGAAAGCTGATATGTCCGCGATTTGCAAATCGTCTTCAAAATGTGCTGAGCATCGAAGCCGCTCGCCACAAAGTCCTTCGCCAGCGCATCAAGTAACTCCGGGTTCGTCGGCGGATTACCCGCTCGAATATCATCGATTGGCTCAATGATCCCCACGCCGAACAAATAGCCCCACAACCGGTTCACATAGCTCTTTGCGAAATACTGGTTATCTTTCGACGCAATCCAATCCGCGAGTTGACCGCGGCGCGATGGCGACTGCCCCCGGCCCCCTGCGTTCTCGTACGGAAACGCCGGTGCCACCACTTGTCCCGTCCGATCGTGCTTCAGATCGCCGCTGCCACTGTCATAAACCACTTCCACCAGCGGCACCGCCCCTTCCACCGCGCTGCCACCCAGCTTCTTTCCGTCAAACTCCTTCATCTCTTTCCGGCCCACCTGCGTGAAAAACTGCGAGAGCTGATAGTACTGGTCCTGCGTCCAACGCTCGAACGGATGGTCGTGGCACTTGTTGCAATTGAACCGCACCGCCAAGAACAAATGCGTCGTGTTCTCCATCAGCGCCGACGGATCGCGAATCGCCTTCCAATAGGCCGCCGGCGGATTCTCTAAGTTCGACCCACTCGCCGTCAAAATTTCCCGCGCCATCATGTCATACGGCTGATTCGTCGCAACTCGCTCCTTAATCCAGTTCCGTAACGCCGCCGCCCCTTCCTCACCCAAAAATTTTCGATTCACCTGCAACAAGTCGGCCCACTTATTCGTCCAGTGCTCGACATACTCCCGGCTGCCGACCAGGCTATCCACCAACGCATCGCGCTTGACTCGACTCTCCCTCGGGTCATTCAAAAAATCCCGTGCCTGTTGGGCGCTGGGGACCAATCCCGTCAAATCCAAATAGACGCGCCTCACGAATTCGCCGTCCGAGCACATCTCGCTCGGCACGCTCTTCACCGCTTGCAGCTTCCGATCGACCAATTGATCGACATAGTTTTGTTGCGGACGCTGCTCCCAAGCAAAGCCGGTCCGATCGCCCATGCACACGATCGTTGTCGCCGCGTAGGCCCCCTCATAACGCACCAGTACCGGTGCCTCGCCGCGACGCAGCGTCGTCAGTTGGCCCGTCGTGTTCGCCTCGATCACCTCAATGTTGCCGCTCTCAATAAACGCCTCGCGCGTCACATCGCGCGTCGAGCCATCGGCATACGTCGCCACCACCGCCACTTGCTGCTTCATTCCCGGCAGCGGAACGACCGGATTCAACGGCAACACAGCAATCTTCGTCACGCGCGGAGCCTTCAAATCGAGCTTCACGCCTTGCAAAATCCAGTCCCGAACCAAATCGTAATACGGTTCCCCCACATTCGTCCGCGCGCCCCCCACATGCGGAATCGACCCCGTCGCCTTCAGCAGCATCAAGCTCTGGTCCGGCGCCGATCGATTGAATCGCCGCGACCCAATGTCATCCGTCAACGCGCGATGATCGAACAGCGGATCGTACCCGCGCAACGACAGCTTAAAACCCAGTTTTCCATCCTTCGACCCGTGGCACGTCCCTTGGTTACAGCCCATCCGCGACAACGCCGGCTGAACATCCTTCACAAAGCTCACCACATGCGGCGCATCGACACCGGCCACCGTAACGTGTACTTCAACGGTCTTTCCCTCGTAAGAAAACGTCAGCTTCCCGTTGCCATCCGCCTTCGCCCGCACCAATCCATCCGCCGAAACCGTAACCGCGCCGCCTTCCTCAGCAGCGCTCGCCATCCGCGTCAAATCCACCGACCCGCCATCCTCCAGCTTCCCCGTCACCAGCACCTGCCGGTAATCAAACTTGTGCGTCAACTCAATCGCCGCCGGCTTCGCCTCAATGGCAACCACCTTGAGCCCAGTCGGCAACTTTTCAATCGACGGCTCATCCGCCCGTAAAGCTACGGAGAATAAAAGCAGTGAGCCACAGATGAAACACAGATGAAACACAGATATTGGGAGAGTCCGATTCATTTTTTAGAAAGCGAGTCGTTTGAACTCGACCTTTTCACGTCCAAAGTTAATGAGCAGGCCAACTCGAATGCCCGTGGCCTTCAGTTCGTTAATAAGCTGTGCCTCGTCGGCTGCGTTGTATTGTGTGGCAACTTTCAGTTCGACGATCACAACGTCGTTCACAAAAACGTCCGCACAATAATCGCCAACAATCCGATCCTTGTAGTGAACTTTGATTTTCGACTCGATGTCTGCCTTCAAGCCACGAAGCTGTAACTCAACTTGCATGGCTCGCTGATATACCTTCTCCAAAAATCCGTATCCGAGAACTCGATGCACTTCAAAAGCTGCCCCAATGATCTGTTCCGTTTATATCCCCGTGGAGGAATTGCATCGCTTCACTTTTATTTCAACAATTCGACTTGCTTGCTCATCTGTGTCAATCTGTGTTTCATCTGTGGCTCCTGTACTCTTTCTCATCATCTTGCCGCAACAGTCTGTGTAGTCACAGTCACCGGCGTATACCGCTTAATCAGC
>JANNTN010000684.1:0-1061 GCA_031394445.1 Anatilimnocola sp. | reverse complement strand
AGAACTGCCCCGTCTCGTCATCGCGCAAATAGATTGCCTCACCGCACGTGTCGGAAACCGGGTCGTTGTGCCAGGGGGTGAGCCGATACTCATGGCTGTTTTCGGCCCAGGTATAAGCACTTCCTCCTTCGGATACGACAGTTCCGAATTGAGGGTTGGCGATCACATTCACCCACGGAGCGGGCGTCGTCTGGCCAGGAGCCAAGATCGTCACGTATTCGCGCCCGTCATGGCTGAAACCACCCAGGCCGTTGAAGAACGCCAGGTCGCGCCGCGGTGGTTCGGAGGCAATGATCGCCTCGCTCCGGCGGCGACTCGACTTCAACTGCGGGATCAATACTTCCGCCCGTCCGCGCCGTTCCACTTGTTCCTCAAGTGTTCCGCCATCATCGAACAACACGATGCGGGCCACGGCTTGCAACAGCGCGCGATCGTCGTCTGACATTTGCTCGCCGCGGCGAATGAAAATGCCGCCCGGCCGGTCAACGAGCGCCGCTTCGGGGCTGGCGGCAACGAGATCGATGATTGCTTCCTGCAATGTCTGACGATAGACCGACTCGTCTTCGTTCCAGATCACCAGATCGACCGCGAGGCCTTTCAGGCGCCAGTAGGAATGCGCCTGAACCGCCTGGCGCACCAGGGCAATGCGCTCGTGGTCACGAATCCGCACGAGCACAATCGGCACGTCACCGGAGATGCCATAGCCCCACAGCCCCGATTGACCCTGTCGATTACGGCTAAGAATGCTAGCCTTGGCCCGACGTAGCGACGAGGCATAAATAATGGAGCTGGCTAATCGGCCATAGACCTGGGCGTCCGCCTCGGAGACACTCAGTTGTTGAAGCAAGATATGGCCATGCGTCCAGGCGAGGTCGAAGACGCGATCGGCCAGGCTCGGATCGCTATATTTTTCGGTGAGCGCGTCGATACCAGCGCGCGACTCGGCGACACCAGTGACGATATCAATCCGCACGGTTTCATTCGGCTGCAAGAGTACCGTCTGACGGATGCTGACGATCGGATCAAGTACCGGTCCTTCGGTGTTGGAGAGAGGCACTTTG
>JANNTN010000531.1:0-9026 GCA_031394445.1 Anatilimnocola sp. | reverse complement strand
CATCGTGCTCAGATTGTACTGAGCCGTGCTTGTCTTCGCGTCTTGCGTGCTATCGGTGAACTGCGGAATGATCGTGGCGGCCAAAATGGCCATGATCACCACCACGATCAGGACTTCAATCAGCGTGAAGCCGCGACATTTTTCTCTTGTCATGGCTCACTCTCTTTCCGTTCCGGTTCTCACGCACTCGGCTACGGCCTCAGGAGTCGTTCAGCCGCTACTAGTTCGCGTAGTAAGTTGCGTGGTCGATCCAGATGCTGCCGGTCGTAGTGTTGTAGATCCAGCCACCCGTTCCAGCCGGAGCCGTGGTTAGCGGATCTTCGGTCGTGGCGGTCACCGTTTTGCTGTTGGTGAAAGGATTCATCGGAACTTCCCGAAGATAAGGGCCATAGGGGTAGCTGGCACCCGTTCCAGTCCCGCCCGAGGCATTCGTGCTGCTCATCAGTTCCGCCAATGTTACGGCTGGGGCGGAACCGTTGTGTTGCGTGCGATAAAGCTGAATTTGCGACCGCAGCGTGTGCAAGTTGAATTGCACGGTGCTGGCTTTCGCGTCCTTGGTGCTGTCGGTGAATTGCGGAATGATCGTGGCGGCCAAAATCGCCATGATGACCACAACGATCAGCACTTCGATCAAAGTGAATGCCCCGCGGCGTCCATTAGTCTGCATAATCCAGCGCCTTTATCTGAACAAAATCTGCTTGAGAGAAACCCCGTTTCGACACTTCCTCATGGTGAAAAACTTTTGCCATGCGAAATGTACCTAAAAGTACGTAGGTCGCTCTGATGCGCGCGTCAAAAGTTTGCGGCTAACAATCTTAGATTGCGTATTGCCGCAAGATTTTTTTCAGGGCGACGTTTGACAAGAACGTGCCCAGGCTCCGCACAATCGCTACTTTCGTCCTGGTCAGCATCAAGCTCGCGGCTGCTCTTTCCGCGCTAACTCGTCAGATCGCGCAGCTCGCACCTCTGCCAGCACAAATTTGATAGCACGGCGCATTTTACCCGTTGAGAAGAATCATCGTTTGTCGATTTCTTTTGCGCCGCAAGCTCAGTCTTGCTAGACCCCGCATCTCAAGCAGCCCTTCCAGCTTGACGATGTAGGACTACGTATCCGCGCGTTTGTGCCGTGAAGCTCTGCCGTTTTCGGGGAATGGGCGCTTCATGTGGTCGGCCTGAGGGGCAGGTCGAGCAAAAACGAACGGACACCCAGGTGGGGCAGACGCCCGCATGCGGCAAGGAAGCGACTGCGTATCAAGCGCAACCAGACCAGACCAGATCAGAACAACGAGTCACAGTCAGCGAAGGAGACAACGATCATGAGGACTTTATTGGGCGTGCCGATTGCCGCGGTGCTGCTGGCCGCGGCGACGCTCAACAGCGCCCAGGCCTTTTGCTGCGGTGCCGCCAGCTACCGAAACATCGGTTGCTGCGAGCCCAGCAGCTACGGAGCCGCCAAGCAGCAGTGCTATACGGTCATGAAGACCTGCCGCGAGGTCGTGTACGACCAGCAGCAGCACACCTGTTACAAAAAGGTGTGCGAAACGGTCTATGACACCAAGACCATCGATTGCTGCAAGATGGTCGCGGAAACTCATTTCCGGGAATGCACGTATCAGACCTGCAAGCCCGTTTATGAGACCCACTACAAGACGTGCAACTACACGATCTGCAAGCCTGTGTGGGAAACGCGGACGAAGAACGTCTGCTACACCGTCTGCAAGCCGGTTTATACCACCCACACCAAGAACATCTGCTACACCGTGTGCAAGCCGGTCTATACGACCCACACCAAGCAGATTTGCTATACGGTTTGCAAGCCGGTCTATGAGACTTGCTACCGCGAGATCAACTACACCGTCTGCAAGCCGGTGTACGAAACGCGGACCAAGAACATTTGCTACACCGTCTGCAAGCCAGTGTGGGAAACCCGGACCAAGAACGTCTGCTACACGGTCTGCAAGCCGGTCTATACGACCCACACCAAGAACATCTGCTACACGGTCTGCAAGCCGGTCTATCAGACGCACACCAAGACCTACTGCGTGAACGTCTGCAAGCCGGTTTATGAAACGTGCTACCGCACCTGCACGCAGACGATCTGCAAGCCAGTTCACTACACGAAGGTTGTGAATGTTTGCTGCGGTCACTGGGATACCCATGAAGAATGCATCCCTGGCCCGGTCGTGCAGAAGTGCGTCCGCGAGCCCGGCTGCTGGACATGGGATCCTTGCTGCTGCCGTTGCGTCTGGTGCCCAGGCAAGTGCCACACCGTCTGCGTGCAATGCCCGCCGCGGAAGATTTGCAAGAAGGTTTGGGTTTCGGAAATGAAGCAACAAACCGTGAATTGCGTCCGCTACGTGCAGGAATGCGTGGAGAAGCAGGTTCCGTACACTGTGTGCCGCATGGTGAGCGAGCAACAGCAGAAGACCTGCACCTACACGACTTGCTGCATGGTTCCGGAACAGCGCGTGAAGACCTGCACGTACACCACCTGCTGCATGGTCCCGCAGACCATGACAAAAGTTTGCACGTACCAGGTTTGCCACATGGTTCCTGAGACGATCACCAAGGTTTGCACGTACCAGGTTTGCCACATGGTGCCGCAGTGCGTGACGAAGACCATTCCTTACACGACTTGCCGGATGGTTCCGCAGCAAATCGTGAAGAACTGCACCTACACGACCTGCTGCATGGTTCCCGAGCAGCGCGTGAAGACCTGCACGTACACCACCTGCTGCATGGTCCCGCAGACCATGACGAAGGTTTGCACGTACCAGGTTTGCCACATGGTGCCCACCTGCGTGACGAAGCAGATTCCGTACACCACCTGCCGCATGGTCCCCACGACCTGCGTCAAGCGGATTCCGTACACCGTCTGCAAGCCGGTGCATTACACGAAGACGATCCAGTGCCCGCGCACCATTGAAAAGTGCGTGCCGTACACCGTCACTCGTTGCGTGCCCCGCTGCGTCTGCAAGCAAGTTCTGGTCACCGTCTGCTGCCCCGCCCCCTGCTGCAGCGACCCCTGCCCGAGCTGCTCGACTGCTGTTAACTAGCTGACGACAACGCTCCTTCCGCCCCCTCGGCTAGGAGCCGTCTGGTCTCGCCCGTTCAGCCTGGACTGCAAAGTCCAGGCTGACGGCGTTTCTTGGCCGTAGGTGGGGCGGGCGTCTCGCCGGCCCTAAGTGCTCAAATTGAGGGGTTGGTGAGGGGTTATGGCAACTGTATGTGGGTACTCTTTCACGACAACGAGTATTGCCAATGGTGCGGCATATTCGGCGCGGGAGATCTCCCTTACGAAGGCAAGGCCAAACTCTCGCCCGCGGTGAAATTATAGTGCTCGTCGCTGTCCGGCCTTACCGCGGCCCGGTGAACGGTGCCGATAGGTATCATCATAAATAGGAACGATCAGAGCCTTCATGACTGGATTCGGGATTACAACTGGGATGACGGCGTCGCTCCGATTTGGCCAGTCGTTGATAGTGTTGAGACTGAGTTTGCTACCGCTCTACTGATTTATTGGCGACTGGATGGGCCATGGTTTAGCGGTCGCCCTGATACGGACGCAGCGCGGCTTCATTCTCTCGTTGAAAACGGTTTACGATCTGGGCGGTATCCCATTGGTTTGTTGCGATACGATCCCGTCGCAGACAATCAACTCTCACGGCTGCAAATTGCCAAGCTCAAGAAGGATGGATTTCCAATTCAGTTGCTGGAGCCGGAATATGGCTCCTAACAAATCGCTACAGGTTATTTTTTTGCGACTCCCGTCCAATAATCCGCCCCCTCCGCGCATCTTATACAATTGCACAGTAACTGAGCAAATCCACTCGTGCCCCTACCGCCAAACATCCCCCACCCTGCAACCTCCAATTCCAACCCGTATGCATACGAATGCATAAACGCCAACCATGCATACGACATAAACCACTGCCGGTAAACAACTTCGGTCAAATGCATGCTCAGAAAAAAAAGATGCAGCATGCATATGCAGTCCGGCAAAAACCACCCGAAAGTTCCAAATGACGACCCAAACGGCTTTCGAACCCAGAGATTCAAACCGCGTGCCCACCTATTCATCGAATCCTGTTTGATTCTTGGGCGATGCCCTACGCCCAACCCCCGACCGGAATATCCCGATTTATCAAAAAGCCACTACATGCTATTGGTTGCATCGCGCCCGCAATCGAATACCTTATCGGTGGCATCAGTTTTGCCTTAGATAGCGCCGCGTTGTCGCCCGCCTACGATTCGGCGGCTGACCTGTTCTCCCTCTCGGTAGCATCCGCCATGTCCGCAATCGCATACCAAGCAGGAGGCGGCTACGACGAAATGTTCGGCCAGGACGGGCTGCCTCGCCCTCGGATGGAGCAATTCGTCCGCCGGCTGGAATCGCTGGCCGATGGCGACTTGGTTTGGCACCAAAAAGCGGCCGAATCGATGCTCCGCAACCTGGGCATCACCTTCGCCGTTTACGGCCACCAAGACGGCACCGAAAAAGTCTGGCCTTTCGACATTCTCCCCCGCGTCGTTGAGCCCGAAGAGTGGACCGTCATCGAAGCGGGCCTCAAGCAGCGCATCCGTGCGCTCAATCTGTTTCTGCAAGACATCTATAACGAGCGCCGGGTTCTCAAAGAAAAAATCATCCCCGAGGAGTTGATCCTCTCGGCGAAGACCTACCGCAGTTCGTGCATGAACCTCAAGCCCCCCAAAGGCGTTTGGTGCCATGTAACCGGCACCGACCTCGTGCGCGACAAAGACGGCAAGTTCTACGTTCTCGAAGACAACCTGCGTTGCCCATCCGGCGTTTCTTACGTGCTGGAAAACCGCGAGGTAATGAAGCGGACGTTTCCGCAAGTCTTTCAGGGCGTCTCCATCTCGCCCGTCGAAGACTATCCCGAACGGCTTCTGCACACGTTGCTCGCCTGTGCCCCCGATGGTGTTAACGATCCAACCGTCGTTGTGCTCACGCCGGGCGTCTATAACAGCGCGTACTTCGAGCATTCGTTCCTGGCCCAAAAAATGGGTGTGGAACTGGTTCAAGGTTCGGACCTCGTCGTGACGGGCGGCCGCGTAATGATGCGCACGACGCGCGGCATGAAGCAGGTCGATGTCATCTATCGCCGCATCGACGACGACTTTATTGACCCCAAGTTTTTCCGGGCCGACTCCTGCCTTGGAGTTCCCGGCCTCATGGAGGTCTATCGCGCCGGCCGCGTCACCTTGGCCAACGCCCCCGCCACCGGCATCGCCGACGACAAAGCCGTCTATTCCTACGTGCCGGACCTGATCAAGTTCTATCTCACCGAAGAGCCGATTCTGCCGAACGTGCCGACATTTTTGTGCGATCGGCCGACCGACCAAAAATACGTGATCGAGCACATGCACGAGTTGGTGGTAAAACCCGTGAACGAATCGGGCGGCTACGGCATCCTCATGGGGCCGCAATCCACCAGCGAAGAGCGTGCGGCTTACGTCGATCTCATTAAAACCAATCCACGAAATTACATCGCACAGCCGATGCTGACTCTTTCGACCGCGCCGACGGTAATCGACGGCCAATTGGAAGCGAGACACATCGACCTGCGACCGTTCGTCCTCTGCTCGGGCGAAGACATCTACGTGCTGCCTGGCGGACTGACGCGCGTCGCCCTCCGCCGCGGATCCATGATCGTCAACAGCTCGCAAGGGGGCGGCAGCAAAGACACCTGGGTTCTAGTCAAAAATGGAAGCCGCAACCATTCCAAGAATGGGAACGGCGTACCGGCGCAAGAAGCGCGAGGAAGCTTGTCATGCTAAGCCGAGTGGCGGACTCGGTCTTTTGGATGGCGCGGTATATCGAACGGGCAGAGAATGTCGCCCGTTTTATCGACGTCAACCACAATCTGACTCTGGATCTCGGCGAAGGGCTGGGCGACCAGTGGGCACCACTCGTCTATACCACGGGCGACCACGAGGAATTCTTCAAGCTTTACGACCAGGCCACGCGCGAGAACGTGCTGCGGTTTTTGGCGTTCGACAAGAAGAATCCGAACTCGATCTTTAGCTGTGTCTGCAGCGCCCGTGAAAACGCCCGCACCGCTCGCGAAATCATTTCGTCCGACATGTGGGAGGAGCTGAACCGCTTCTATCTTCTAGTTCGCGACGCCGTAAATAGCGGTGCCAGCGGCGATTATGAGTTCTTCGCTGAAGTGAAGCGCGCCAGCCACCTGCTCATCGGCACGACCGACTGCACCATGTCGCACGGCGAAGCCTGGAACTTCGCCCGCATGGGCCGGCTCTTGGAACGGGCCGACAAAACGACGCGTATCGTCGATGTGAAATACTTTATTTTGCTGCCGCAAGCGGCAGCAGATGTCGGCACTTCGCTCGACGTCGTGCAGTGGTCGGCCTTGCTGCGTTCGGCAAGTGCCTTGGAAATGTATCGCCGCAATCACGGTCGCATTCAGCCGCAAAAAGTGATCGATTTCCTATTGCTTGACCGCAATTTTCCCCGCTCCGTGCGCTACTGCGTGGGCGGCGCGGAAGATTCGCTGCACGCGGTCACCGGCACGCCGGAAGGCACGTTTGGCAATCGCGCGGAGCAGCAACTCGGCCGCCTCCGCTCGGAACTCGACTTCACTTCGATCGACGACGTCATCTCCAGCGGCCTGCACGAATTCGTCGATGTCGTGCAAGACCGCCTCAATCGCACCGGCGAAGCCATTTATCAATCGTTCTTCGAAATCGACGCTGGTGGCAACCGCGGCCAGATTCAGACTCAAGAACAGCGTCAATAACATTCTGCCGGCAGTGAACTACCGGCACATGATGGGCTAAGGAACTATCGACCCAGTTCCGTAGCCAGCGCCTCCGCTCCATAGATCTTCTGCAGCGCTTCTCGGATCGCGCTCGAATGCACGCTCACCGCGCGGGCCTGCGTGTCGGAATAGGCATAGTCCAGCACTAGCGATTGGATGTTGCCATCGAAGATCAGTCCGACGACTTCACCGGCCTTGTTCACCACCGGGCTACCGGAATTGCCGCCGATGATGTCAGCCGTGCTAACAAAGTTGAACGGCGTATTCGCGCTGAGCTTTGCCTGATTCTTCAACCAGCTTTCCGGCAAGGCAAACGGCTCTTTGCTGCCGTGGGCCTCAGCGTGCTTGAACGTACCACCCATCGTCGTCCATGCGTCAATCTTCCGGCCCTCGTCTTCAAAGCCCTTCACCGGACCAAACGCCAGCCGCAACGTGAAGGTCGCGTCGGGATAAGTGCTGCTGCCCAGCGTGGCGAACCGCGCCGCGGCCACTTTCGCATACGCCTGCCGCTGCGGCTCTTCGACCTGCTGCTCCAGCGTCGTACGCAGCTCGCGGGCCCGCGCATCAATGCTTTTCACGAGCAAAATCATCGGGTCTTTCGATGCCTCGATCGCGGCCGAACCACCCGCCGCGATCTTCTTGCGAGTCGCCACATCGGCCAACTTGCAGCCGGCAACCAACTCCGCCGCCCGCTCGCGCGGCGATTTGCCCGACAGCACTTTCTTCACCATTTCATGATTAGCACCCAATTGCTCCATCATCATGCCCAACGAATCGGCCAGCTTGACCGTTTCCAGATCGGCATAGATCGGCGCTTCCGAATAAAGCTGCTGTTCGAGCGAAGCCCGCCCCGCCTGGCCAAATTCCCGCAACCGTTCGGCATTCGGCTTCCTATCCTCCGCCGCCATCCGCACCAGCGTCCGGGCGATGCCAAACAGGTCCGAATTGAACGCCAGTCCCGGCTCCAGCAGGTTGTATTCCGTCCGAATCGACTTCGCGACCTGAATCGTCTTGGCAACGTCATCCCAAGCCGTTCCGTATTTCGACTTCAACGAGTTGTCCTCTTCCACCTTCGACCGCAGCATAGCTTCTTCCGCCCGCTTCTTCTCCATCACCGCCGGATCTTGCAGACCAGCCAGACCACCCAGCCGCGCCTTCCGGCTGTTCTGAATGCTAAACAGGTCATCCGTCGCTCGCCGGGAATTTTCCAAGCTGCGATCGGCAAAGGTCTTCAGCAGCACTTCGCGACGACGCAAGAGATCGAGCGTCTGCGGCATTTGCACATCGCGAATGAACTCCAAATGGGTCACAGTATTGAGCCGGTTCGTCCGCCCGGGATGTCCCGACACGAACACCAACTCATTATCCGCCGCGCCGGCATCGCTCCACTTCAAAAAGTGCTCCAGCTTCACCGGCTTATCGTTTTCATAAACACGGAAGAAGCAGACATCGAGGTCGAACCGCGGAAACTCGAAATTATCCGGATCGCCGCCAAAGAACGCGATGTCCTTCTCCGGCGCGAACACCAGCCTCACGTCGGTGTACTTTTTGTATTGATAAAGCTGATACTGCCCGCCCTGAAACAGCGTTACCACGTCGCTGCGCATGTTCGTTTTGTCAAATTGCTCCTTCTCGATCGTGTTGATCACCGCCCGGCGGGCCAGTTGCGCGTCAGCCGCCGATTGGCCCGGCTTCACCGCATCATTCACCTTCGCCGTAACATCCTCGATGTTCATCAGCACGTTCAGTTCCAAATCGACGCATTTAAGCTCATCGGCTGCTGACTTTGCCAAGTAACCCGTCTTCAGCAGGTCGCGTGACTCGGTGCTCATCTTCTGCAAAGCATCGGCCCCGACGTGATGATTGGTCATCACCAGGCCATTCGACGACACGAACGAGCCCGACCCGCCGCTGTTGAACCGCACGCTCGACAGCCGCACGTGCTTGAGCCACTCCTCGCTCGGCTCAAAGCCATACTTCGCCTTGAACGCCTGCTTGGGGAACTGGTTGTAAAGCCACATCCCCTCGTCGGCACTGAGCGAACTGCCCAGACCCACGAACGCGGCAACGATCAAACCGAAAACACCAAGCAGCCTCATATCTAGCTCCAATCTTCAATCCTATTAGCCGGGAGCTAACCTTCTCCCGGTGCGCAGCCAATTTGTTTACGTCCATTTCCAGCATCCGTTTTGGTCCCGGCTACTTCTTAACCGGCGGTACTGGGAC
>JANNTN010000516.1:0-5826 GCA_031394445.1 Anatilimnocola sp. | reverse complement strand
CAGTCTTACGCCATCGACAACCCAAAACGCTTGAACCGTCTCGGCTGCTGTCCCACGGTTACCAATCTGTAAGCTGGCACTCAAACGCGTTGGCGTCGCTACTTCGGTCGTAACATTCGCCGTGAGAATGCTTCCGGGCGTATTGCCCGGAATAAACGCAGAATTGGGAATTCCTAACACGCCTGCAGCCGTCAACCCCAAAAGTCCTACCGGATTCGAGGACACGGACGTAATTGAGACACCTGCAGTCTCATTAACGGCGGGCGCATAATTAGAGCCGCCTATCAGCAACCGATTGAGGCCATCAAAGGCCCCCGATGAACCTTGCACTAATTGTCCTGCCCCCATGCCTCCATACAAAGGATCGAATTTGTTGCCACTAACGGTAGATAGCGAGGGAGTGTACACTCCGACAACAAAATCTTGCACGTAACTGCCGCCGGCATTTGCATCAGCGTTGCCGTCGAGTGGGGTGCCAGATAAGTCCAAGATGGTTTCTCTGGCTGTCAGCCGGTAAACACCTTCCGAGAGCGCTGAGAACGATAGCGTTGAAGTGTTCGCAGAGTAGCTTACTCCCAAGGCAATGATTTGATCATCGCCGTTACCGAGCAGGCCATCGGTGCCTTGATTTCGCAGCTCGAAGTTGGATGGTGTGGTGCCGCCGGTGACGGACTTATTGAACGATACGGCCAGCGACGTGCTTCCTGCCGCTAACGTCCCACTCGCCAACGAGGGCGTAGTGCCCGTTACCGTCGGTAGTTCGTACTCTCGGATCACCACGCCGGCTACGCGTGCTTGGCCGTTGCCAGACGACTCGGCGACCGTCACGCGAATGACGTTGGTATTGAGGTCCGAATCGAAGAACGGCGACTGCACGAAAATGGGTGCGGAATCGGTAATCGCTCGAGAACTTGAACCATCCACTGAGTTCACGTCGAGGCTCAGGCTGGCGATGGTTTGCGTGAACTGAGTCGGCGACGGTGCCGCGCCTTGGACGGAGATTTGCTGCGTCGATGCAGCGCCGCTGACATTGCCACCGATGACCCAGATTTCGTACGACTTGGCAAGGTTGAGATTGGTCAGCGAAAACGAATACGCGTTGCTGCCCAAAACACTCGAGATTCCATTCCGAATGTTGGCGCTGATCGCATCCGAAGGAACGGCTGACGACGTGTACGTGGCGGTATAGCCGAGGTTCGTTCCATCCAGCCGCAGGCCCATCTGGCTCGTTAGATCTACGACTTTGTTTTCAGCATTGATGTTGGGATAAATGGGGGTCCAGCCAGCCGGCCCATCTTCGTTCGATCCGGCGTCAAAGTCGAACCGGGCAATGGCCGCCAGTAGCGAACGAGACTCCAGCGATTCTACACGCAGTGCCCGCCGGCGTTGCGGGCTTCGACGCTCAAACAATGGCTGACGCCGCGGCTGGCGTTCTTCGCCAAACAATATCTGTGTCCACAGGGAGAGTTTATGCACGGGGCGGGAATTCCTAACACTCTGGAAAAAACTCATGGAAGCTCATCAAGTAACGATCAACGGATGCGCCACGGCAGAGTCGGCAGCACGACTCATGAATCGACGGCCCAGGGCAACGGATTTGACATCTATCCGAATCTTTCGCACGGCAACTAGCGGCAAACCGCCCCCTCGACGAGGCGTGCTTCCAGTTTAGCTAGTGTGTTCAAAACTGTCGCTTTTTGGCCAAAGATGTGGAGAAATGTGTGTGAATTGTCTGAAAAATCTACGAGAATTAGGGGACTAACTAGAGTTCGATCGAGTTTCCGCACATGGGGCAAAGAACTTCTCGATCTGCCTGAATGACAGGTGAAGCATTTTTCCACCAGCACTGGGCTAATCTTACGCTCAAAGAAATCGACGCCTTAATCCGCCTCCGCCGCCTTAATGTAGTGGACGAGCCAATGAACAAGCGAGATTCCCGTGATAATGCAACGCAACCGAATATGTTAAACGATCATCATCATTTCGAGGGTAATGTTTCCACATCATCAACCGGCGACGAGTACGCTAAATCGGTCCAACCCGCAGTGTATCTGCGAAGCGACTGTCCGTAGCCTGGTTACGCCAACTTCTTGTCGCCCGTCGTATTCCTATGGCAGAATACTCCACGGTGATCTCCTGCCAGCCCTATCGGCAGCCGAATTGCCTTCAACCTCTCTTCACGGAGTTCCGCAGATGCGTGGCATAATTGTTGGCGTTCTGATCGGCTGGCTGTGGGCATTGAGTGCCAACGCGCTGTTGGCGGCTGAGCCGGGGGAAAGCGTGGGATACCGGGTGCTGGCGCAGGACAACGGCCATGTCGCAATTGTGAACCGCAAAGGAGAGGTGGAGTGGGAGGTCGAGTGTAAGCACAATTCGCACGATGTTGCGGTTTTGGAGAACGGTAACTTGCTGTTGCACACCGAGCCGACAACCGTCGTGGAGATGACGCCCGAGAAGAAGATTGTGTGGCAGTACAAAGCGTTGCCGAAGGCACCGTACACGGGCCGCGTGGAAATTCATGCCTTTCAGCGGCTGCCGAGCGGCGCGACGATGGTGGCTGAAAGTGGCAACCGGCGGATTGTGGAGGTTGATCGCGAGGGAAAGATCGTTAAAGAGTTGGCATTGCAGGTGGAGAAGCCGCATCCGCATCGCGATACGCGGCTGGCGCGGAAGCTGGCGAATGGGCACTACTTGGTTTGCCACGAAGGGGACGGCGTGGTGCGGGAATATGACAACGAGGGCAAAGTCGTCTGGAGTTACACGCTCGATCTCGCGGGCCGTGAGCGGTCAGCGGGGCACGGGCCGGAGGGACATGGGACGGAAGTCTTTTCGGCTCTGCGCCTGCCCAGCGGCAACACGCTGATTGGCTGCGGCAATGGCAACCGTGTTATCGAGGTCACTCCCGATGGTAAAACTGTCTGGAGCATCGAACACAATGAACTGCCGGGGATCACACTCGCGTGGGTCACGACGCTGCAACTCCTGCCCAACGGCAACCTGATCGTTGGCAATACGCATGCCGGCGAAAGCAATCCTCAATTGTTCGAAGTCACACGCGACAAGAAGGTCGTTTGGATCTTCCGTGATTTCAAGACGTTCGGCAACAGTTTGGCTGCCGCAATGGTGCTCGATGTGAAAGATGTGGTTCGCTAGTTCAAGTCCACGTTTTGAACAGGATCCTCCTTAAGGGGACGCATGCTTCCACAGCAGCACTTGGCCATCGCGTTCCAAGCGGGGTTTTAGCTTCTCGTAATCGACGCTCTGGATAGCAACCGCATCATCGATCGCCAGGCAGGCCGCGGCCGCGGCGCTTTGGCTGGCGCACATGAAAACCGGCTCCATGCGAATGCTGGCAAAGGCGACGTGGCTTGCCGAGAGCGAGAACGTGACGAGCAAATTTTCACACTCCGAGCGTTTTGGCACCAGGGCGTCGTAGCCGATCGGGTAAGGGGGCGCGCCGTCGCGTCCCGAGGCGATTTTTCCCTCGCGAATGACCATGCCATCTTTCACGATGCGGCGAATTTCATGCACGTCGGTGCCATAGCTGCCCAGTGCGATCGACTTCGCGGCAATCTGGCGGCCAAACGTGTGATTTTCGGTCATCACAAAATCGCTCACCATCCGCCGCGCTTCACGCACATAAATCTGATGGGGCCAGCCGCCGTTATCGGTGAACTCGTCGTTGGGCAAACCGAAGCGTTGCATGTCACGGCGAACTTTCTCCGGCACGCGTGGGTCGGTCGCCAAAAAGTGGAGCAAGCCGCGGTGATAGTTTTCGTGCTCTTGGGCGATCTTCACCCGCTCAGCATACGACGCTTCGGGCCAGGCCCAACTCGCGCCGGGCAGATTGCCGCCGAACGTGGCCGTATTGAAGTCCCATTTGTCGTTGGGCAGGGGATCGTGTTTTGAGAACCACCGCAGGTCCATGTCGTCGCCAATCGCCAGGCAGGCTTCGATAAATCTTGCGACGATTTCGTAACGCTGCGGGTCATAGCCGGTGGGCGGAGTGATCGGGATGGAATTTTCCGGTCGCGTGGTTAGGCAGAGGCGGTAGCAGTAAGCCTGCACACCCGGTGCAGACTCTCCTTGCGTGCCCGGCTCGCCGGCCTGAATGAAGGGCAACAAGCCACTTTTTGGATTTCCCTTCACTACGTAAGGATCGAGCGGAAAATCACGGTCCCAGACTCCCTGGCCGCCGGGCACGCGGCCGTGCGAACCCGGTTTCAGATGGTTCGTTCGTGGCTGATATTTTTCGGTGTAGTGGATGCCATTGTGAGTCTCGCCATATTGGGCGTTGCCCTCGCGCGTGAGCGTGTATTTCACGCCCGCCTTGGCCATCAAATCTCCTTCGTAACTGGCGTCAATGAACATCTTGGCCCGAATCACACGACCGTCTTCCGTGACTAACTCCGTGATCCGCGAACCATTCTTTTTTACCGACGCCAGCCGTGAACCAAACTCGATACGGACACCAGCGTCACGAGCCATCTTGACAAACAGTTGTTCCGCGCGGTGCGGCTCAATCGCATAGGCTCCGCCCGTTGCCGGGCCGCCACCAACGCTTTTGAACGCCTTGTCCCAAGCCAATTTTACGCCGACCGTATCAGCCAGCTTGGTGAAATACTCGCGGGCAATGCCCCCGACGCTGCGTGGATCGCCGATATCCACCGCGCTGAGTCCGCCCGCCGTCATACCGCCCAGATGCTGGCCCGGTTCCACCAGGATTGACCGCTTGCCTTGCCGCGCAGCCTGAATCGCCGCAACGACGCCGCCTGATGTGCCGCCGAACACACACACATCGGCTTCCAAGGAATCAACCGCGATTCCAGCCGGCACAAACACCATGAGACACAAACTCACAGCAACAAGAACTCGAAGCATTAATATCACGGCATTCTCCGCGCGTCTTAAACGAAAAATGACACGATGAATGATTGCCCAGCCACTCGTGTTTCGCAAGCCAACGCTGGTTTCGCCAGAAAATACAGGGCGACGGCGCTCATTCCTGCTCGTTTACTTCTTCCTGCAATTGGCACCAGCGGTCTTCGGCTTCCGCCAGTTGAGTCGTCAGCGAAGAAACCTCGTTGTGCAAGCGAAGGGCTTCGGTGGGATCGGTGGCAGTCATGAGTTGGCCGTTGGCCTGCTTCTTTTGATCGTCGAGGCGGGCGATCGTGCGTTCGAGATTGGTCATCTCCTTGCGAATTTCGCGTTCCGTGCGGCGGGCGGGTCGCGGCGGAGTTTTCACGGACTTGTTGCCGCTGGTCGGGGCCTTGCTCAGCCCTTTGGCCTGCTCGCGCTCCCCTTCTTCGATCTCTTTGTTGACCGAATAGAGATAGGCCTCATAGTCGCCGCGATAGTTGGTTACGTGGCCGTCGCGGACCTCGACGATGCACGTGGCGACACGCTTCATGAAGTGCCGGTCGTGGCTGGTGAAGATGACCGTGCCTTTGTATGCCAGCAGGGCCTCGGCGAGGGCTTCGACCGTATCGACGTCCAAATGGTTACCCGGTTCGTCGAGGATCAGCACGTTGTACTTACTGAGCAAGAGCCCCGCCATGCACAGTCTGGCTCGTTCGCCGCCCGAGAGAACCGAGACTCGTTTCTTCACCGATTCACCGCGAAAGAGCAGAGCCCCCGCGAGATCCAATATTTCCTGAATCTTCGTGCCAGTGGCGGCTGGGATGAGCCAGACGCTGCGGACGTAGCGCCGCGTAGGTTGGGCTTTCTAGCCCGACGGAATCGCGAAACGGCATCGTGGCCGTGGCGAGGGGCAGTCAGGCTGAAAGCCTAAACTACATGAGGGTTGAGAATCCGCCTGCCTAGGGA
>JANNTN010000425.1:0-7529 GCA_031394445.1 Anatilimnocola sp. | reverse complement strand
GCAACGGCCAGTGTGGCGCGGTATAGGCGACATACAGGAAGAACGGTGTGTCCTTATAGCGCTCGATGAGTGCAGCCGCGGCGCGACTGCAACCATCCACGTGGTACATCTCGGGCGGCAGGTCGCCCATCGGCCGATCTTGACCGTCGAGCGTGATGTTGGCGGAAAAAGGCCGCTGGGCATTTTGGGAAAAGACGTGCTTAAAGCCGTGGGTGGGGATCTGGTCGGTCGGACCGAGGTGCCACTTGCCGAATTGAGCTGTGGCATAACCGGCTTTTTGCAGGCGGGCGGCAATGGTGGTTTCCTTGTCGAAGCCCGCCAAGTCTTCGCCATTGTGGTCCACATTGAAGCGCCCTTGAAACTTGCCAACCATCAAACCGGCTCGCGAGGGCACGCACTGTGGAGCGGTGCTATAGCCATGTTTGGCCAGCACGCCGCTCCGGGCTAGTGCGTCGATATTCGGAGTCTTAATGTCGGAGAGAACACTCTGAATTCCGAGGTCGGCGTAACCGTGATCGTCGGTGTAAATGACGATGAAGTTGGGCTTGGCGGCTGGGGTTTCCGCAGCGATCAGCGAGCTGCCAAGCAAACCCAGCGTGGCAAGTAAGCAGCTTAGTATTTTCATTTTGTTTTTCGCATCACTAGCCAATAAGCGTTTAGAGATTTAAGTTGCCTTCTTGCGTACTTTTTCTTAGCTCTCTTTGGCGCAGCGGCTGCGGTATCGGTGAGTTGAGGATCGTTCGTCTTTTCCAGAAGTCCCATTAGCTTAGCGGAAAGTGCCGCTGTTATCGCGCTGGAAGCAGGATCGCCAGCGAGCTTGTCCGAGATCTTCGTACCATAGCCGATCTGTTTTGTTGTTGGTTGACACGGCATCGGCTTTAATGATCTGCTTAGACACGGCGATTCATCGAGGCTCAATTCAACGATCCTTTTGATGAACCGGCGAAATTCGCTTGAAATCGCTCGAGAAACAATCATTGCTTGCTTCCCCAACAGGGCCCTTAAATATGATGTGCGTCTCTTTTCCCTTCCGTGCCGTCCTGACTTCATACACACTCACGGCCCTGCTGAGCGTCAATATGCCGGCGGCTGAATCCACCGAAACTGCCATGACAAATCCGCTTTTGACTGAAAGCACTTTGCCCTATCACCTACCGCCGTTTGCCGCAATCAAGGACGAGCATTTCTCGCCTGCGTTCGAACAAGGGATGTCGGAAAATCTTCAGGAAGTCGATAGCATCGCGAGCAATCCGGCGTCTGCGACCTTCGACAACACCATCGTCGCCCTGGAACGCAGCGGCGCGCTGCTCGACCGCGTTAGCACGGTGTTTGGCATCCTCACCGGCTCGTACACTAATCCCCGGCTCGACATGCTCGAAGCGTCGCTGTCCCCTCGCCTCGCTGCTCATCGCGACGCGATCTACCTCAACCGCTCCCTCTATCTCCGCGTCCACCAACTCAATGAAGACCGGACCAAACTTGGCCTGGATGCGGAATCGCTGCGTTTGCTCGAACGCTACCATCTCGATTTCGTTCGCGCCGGTGCCCAGCTCTCGTCCGACGAGCAGGTCGCCCTCAAGGCGAAGAATGCCGAGCTTGCGACGCTCTCTACACAGTTTAAGCAGAACCTCCTTAAGGAAACGAACGCCTCTGCGGTCTTGGTGGACACGCGCGCAGAGCTCGCTGGCCTCAGCGATGCCACCATCGCCTCGGCAGCCAGCGCTGCGAAAGAAGCCGGCCACGAAGGCAAGTACCTCCTACGACTGACAAACACGACCGGCCAGCCCACTTATTCCTCGCTGGAGAACCACGCGCTGCGCGAGCGCATCATGGCCTCTTCGCTTGCTCGCGGCAGCCGCGGCGGCGAATTCGACAACACCGCGATCGTGACGCGCACCGCGAAGGTTCGCGCCGAGCGGGCCCAACTGCTCGGCTATCCAAGTCATGCGGAGTATGAGGTGGAAATGCAGACCGCCCGCTCGGTCGATAAGATCAACCGGATGCTCGCGCAGCTCGCCCCGGCCGCCGTGGCCAATGCCCGTCGCGAGGCGGCAGACATGCAGGCGATCATCGACTCGACCAAGGGCGGCTATCAGCTCGGCGCGGGCGATTGGGACCACAACTCCGAGAAAGTTCGCCAAGCCCGGTATGCCTTCAATCGGGACGAGCTGAAGCCCTACTACGAATCGAACCGCGTGCTTGAGGACGGCGTGTTTTATGCCGCGACCCGCCTCTTCGGCATCACGTTCAAGCGCCGCGCCGATCTAGCGGGCTATAGTCCCGACATGTCTGTTTATGAGGTGTTTAACGAGGACGGCTCGGCCCTCGCGCTGTTCCTTTGCGATCTTTATGCTCGCCCGAATAAGCGGGGTGGCGCGTGGATGAATGACTATGTGCCGCAAAACGGCCTGACCGGCGACAAGCCCGTGGTGGCCATCCACCTGAATGTCACGAAGCCGGCTGAAGGGCAGCCGACACTGTTGACACACGACGATGTGATTACACTCTTCCACGAGTTCGGCCATGCCCTGCATGGTCTGTTCTCCGCCGTGAAGTATCCGAAATTTTCGGGCACCAGCGTTCCGCGCGACTTCGTGGAGTTCCCCTCGCAGGTCAATGAGATGTGGGCTACATGGCCTGAGATCCTGAAGAACTACGCCAAGCACTACCAGACCGGCGCGCCCATCCCGCAGGCACTACTCGACAAGGTGGATGCGGCCAAAAAATTTAACCAGGGATTCGGGACTACCGAGCTCGTTGCCGCCAATGTCATCGACCAAGCCTGGCACCAGCTCCAAGCGGCCGATGTGCCCGAGGCCGCCGGGGTAAAAGACTTCGAAGCCGCCGCTCTGCGAAAGGCCGGGCTGGATTTTGCCCCGGTGCCGCCCCGCTATCGCAGCGCTTACTTCTCCCACATTTTTGCGGGCGGCTACTCGGCCGGCTATTACTCCTATTTTTGGAGCGAAGTGCTGGATGCCAACACCGTGGAGTGGATCAAAACCCACGGCGGCCTCACGCGCGACAACGGCAACCGCTTCCGCAGCACAGTGCTTTCGCGCGGCGGCAGCCGCGAGGCGCTCGATCTCTTTCGCGACTTCACCGGCGGCGACCCCGACATTCGCCCACTGCTCGTCCGGCGCGGGCTGGACGGTGCCGCGCAGTGAGCCAATGCAATTTACTCCCGTTCCTTCAGGCGACCGATGACTTGAGTGAGATAACGCAGGTCTTTGACGTTCGCGACAGAGAATTGCAGTGTTTGCGTATTATATGGCAGCCCGGGAGCTTCCAGCTCCGCCAGTGGCCGCTTAAACAAACATTCCTCCCGCTCGTTGCTGTGTGTTCGCGCTGTGATGACATCGGCCATGGCAACTTGTTCAACGATTGAATGATCGGTCTCGATTTTCAGCAATTTCGAATGGTCCAATCGAATCGTGCTGGTGCTGCTCGTTGTCTGAACGCCTTTTTTGCTGGTTGCCTTCGGTTTCTGGCTGCCGCGGCTCATTCGTTCCCTTAAATCTTCAATGGGGATCTTCTTTTCATTGCTGTCTGGCATCATCGGCTCTCCTACAGTTTGCCCGCTAAAAAATGCGGCGGACGGGGCTTGGGTTGATTCAATGTACCCCACCCAGGTTGCGCCAGGCCGGGGACTGCGGTAATTGAAGGTTCCAAGTCACGGCTGGTTCAAAGCCGCCTCGCGCTGGCCAAAGGGCCAGTTGAGCAGGTGACGGAACTTCTCGCGCCGCCGCGCGTTGACGAATTTCATCACAACTCGCGAACCAATTCCGCGAACGCATCGTTCTTGGTCTTGGCCTTTTTCAGCATTTCATGGAGTGCGGCATTATCGCGGCCAAGCTCCAAAGCTTTGTGTAGATGGATTTTTGCCTCATCGGGCTGGCCTTGTTCGGCGAGAGCGACAGCTAGGTTGGCATAAATGAAATAGGTTTTCGGGCTCAGCTCACTGGCCCGGCGATACTCGGCGATGGCTTCCGCGCGACGTCCAGATTTGTGCAAGGCAGCGCCCAAGTTGTTATGCACGGCGGCCGCTTCGGGGCGTAAGCCCAAGGCCACCGAATAATACCGCACGGCTTCGTCCCAACGCGGCGGCGCGGTGTGTTCGAAATACTGAGCGAGGGCGAAGTTCAGCCAAAAATCATTCGCGTGCTGCCGTTGCAGATTGCGCAGTTTGATTTGCATGGCCTCGTCGTTCGCTTGCTGAAACGTGACGGCCGTTACGAATAAAAACAACGTGCTCGGCGGTTGTTTCTCGAACGACGGCGATTCCGCCATTTCGATGAGCTCTGATTTTCGCCACTCCTTTCTCAACAGGTTACGCCGTGGGTCGGGATCGATTTGCCTGGCGATGTTGAGAAAATGCTGCCAATTGGGTTGCTGCGGTTCGGCGAGGCGCTGGCGAACGAGACCCCAATCGGTCAAGGCGGAAGCCAACTCGATGCGAATGGGGCTATCCCGAACCTGCCGCACGGTCTCGGCTGCTGTGAGCGTGGTGACCAGTAGGCCGTAATCCGCAAAGGCCGCTGTGTAGGACTGGTCCGCGGAGCGAAAATCAAAATCGCCACCGGCAAGCATAGTAGAAAGCAGCCGCACGTCGTCGAGCTTTAAGACGAATTGTGCGTCGCGTTTGGCGGCCTTAACCGTGGCGGAAAGTTCAGTTTGGCCCGCCAGGGGCGTGAGGGCCGCTTCTGCCCGTTCCAGTTCGCGACGGGCCAATGGCCAGTCACCATCCTGGCGAAATTGCTCGGCTGCGGCGAACGCTTCGCCCGCAATGCGCTCGGCAATCGCTTGGCGAGCAGCACTGTCGCGGCTCCACCAGCCCAGCAACCCGCCGGTGATCGCGGCAATTAGCACCACCACCGCCGCGGAAATTGTCACCAAGGCTCGATTGCGCACGGACCATTTGGTCAAGCGTTGGGAAAGCGTGGGCCGTCGCGCGGTGATCGGTTTGTTTTCGACAAACCGCTGCAAATCGGCGGCTAGTTCCGCGGCGGAAAAGTAGCGAGCGCCAGGATCTTTTTCCAGCATCTTCAAGATGATGGTTTCCAGATCGGCCGGAATCTGCGGATTCAGTTGGCGCGGCGGCGGGGGCTCGGTGAGGGCGATTTTTTGCAGCAGAGTCGTGCGGTCGCTATCGGCGAAGACGGGTTGGAGCGTGAGCAACTCGTACAGAGTTGCCCCCAGCGAGTAGATGTCGCTGCGCTGATCGATCGGTGCGCGGTTGGCCAGCGTCTGTTCGGGGCTCATGTACCGCAGCGTGCCCAACAGGTCGCCGGTTTGAGTGAGGTTTTGGCCGGCTTCGATTTGCGCCAGCCCGAAATCGGTGATCCAGACTTTGCCCTGACCATCCAGCATCAGGTTGGAAGGCTTGATGTCGCGATGCACGACGCCTTGGTCGTGGGCGTGACTCAGTCCGTCGGCCACATGCCGGCCGAGTTCTGCGACGGCACGAAAAAACGGCCAGTGGCTGCGCGTCGGTTCTGTCGAAAGCAGTGCCAGGGATGCGGTGTCGGCGGCTGGTTTCAGGTTGGGGATTTTGGATTTCGGATTGGGAATCGGCGGCTCGGCGGAAGCCTCGCGCTCCCGATTATTGGTGAGCTTTGATCGCGCACGACGCTCGAAAATCAGGTCGGCCAAGGTGCAGCCGTCGATCAGCCGCATCGCGTAGTAATGGATGCCGCGCTCGGAGCCGACGCCATAGACATCGACGATGTGCGGGTGGTCGAGGGCGGCCGCGGCTTGGGCCTCATTTTTGAATCGTTGCAGCGTGCGGGGGTCGAGCACGGCGGCCAGGGGCAATATCTTCAACGCGACGCGGCGATTGAGCGATAGCTGCTCAGCTTCATACACTATGCCCATGCCGCCGCGGCCAAGTTCGCGGATGATTTGGAAATCGCCGAGTGTTTTGTCGGGAAGTGGATCCTCTTCCACGGCGAATGCGGGGTCGCTGGTCGCAGAGAAATTGGCCAGGGCGGCGAGCGTGGGTAGCAGGCGCTGAATTTCTGAAGCGATCTCGGGATATTGGCTTTGCCAGGCCGCGACATCGACCGTGCCGCGCTGCCGCAGTTCGTCGGCCATTTGCTCGGCGATATCGGCGAGAGCAGCTTCGGTGTCGAGCGGTGTCGCGATGTTGGAAAGTTCGTTCATCGGTGGCTATTCATAAACCCTCACCCCAGCCCTCTCCCAGAGGGAGAGGGAGAATAAGCGGTAGGCATTTAATCGTGTTCCAGGTCGGCGAGGAGGGTTCGGAGGCGTTGGACGGCGCGGAGGTGGCGCATTTTGGCGGCATCGACGGTGATGTCGAGCACGGCGGCGGCTTCGGCGAGGGTCATGTCTTCGACGTATTTGAGGAGCAGCACTTCGCGCTGCGTCGGTTCGAGCTCGTCGAGCGCCGCGCGGAGCCGCTCGCGGGTTTCGCGAGTTTGGGCGGCCCGGCTGGGGCTGGGTCCATGTCCGACGAGGCGCCTGGCCAGCTCGAAGAGCGATTGATCGGTCATCGGCGTGGCCTGCTCTTCGCGGCCGACGGCGCGTTTTTGACGATAGAGGTGCCGGCGCTGCAAATCCATCAGCCGGTTCCAGGCCAAGCGGCGGAGCCAGGGATAGAACGGCATGGGCCGGTTCTTGGCGTAGCTATCGAGGTCGCGGGCGGCGGTGATCATCGTTTCTTGCACCACATCCGACGGGCTGACCCGAGCCGCCAGGCGGGGGTCCATGCGGCAGGAGACCATTTTTTTGAGCCGGTCGCGATGACGGATGAGGAGGGCGTCGGCGGCCTGGCGGTCGCCGGCGGCTAATCGCTCCAGCAGGACATCGGTATCGGATCCGGATGATGGCATAGGAACAGGTTCGCCGAGAGCGGGTAAAAGGTAACGGCCCTTCGGGCCTTGATTGGCGAATCATGTTTCGCCGAAAACCCGGCCCTGACGGACCGGGCTATTTCTTGCCGGCCCTCCGGGCCTAAATACGACTCGTTCGCGGTGCGGTAATAGTGTTCGGCAGTGAACTGCATGTCGCTATGTTAACGGGGCGGAGGGAGTGGGGAGTAGCGAATAGGGAGTAGGGGGGCGGGAGTTTAGGGTTGAGGGTTTTTGGGGAGGGGAATATTTTGGGACGGGAAATCGCTATTAAGTCTTTTTGCAGTAATGGTTTAGGTGAAAAATTGGTCGCGCTAATGTTTAGGGTTGAGGGGCGAAGTTGAGGTTTGTGTAGGGTGGCGGGGCCTTCTTGTTGAGGGTTGAGGGGCGGTGAGTTGTCAAAGAGCGGGATGGGCGCAGAGGGAGTCGTGGGAATTGAACACCTGTCCAGGTAAAAGGTTTCGGTGGCGAGTGGCGAAATATTATTTTGAGATTTATGATTTGACTGGAATTTTGGAAATTTGGGTGAGGGGGCGTTACCTGTAGCTGGGAACTGGCGAATAAGGGGGTGGCGATTACGATTCTCGCACTTAAAGACTGGACATTTATGTCAATGATCTTCCAATTGTGCCAAATGTTGCGAAAGCCGTTGTTCGAGACGAC
>JANNTN010000366.1:0-1949 GCA_031394445.1 Anatilimnocola sp. | reverse complement strand
AACGAAGAGTTCGATTGGTGCATCGAGCAGACGCTCTACTTCCCCGATGGCCAGCCGCTCAACCTGATCCTCGACGACGGCGGCGACCTAACCAACATGGTCTTCGACAAGTTCCCGCAGCTCATTCCCGGCATCAAAGGCCTCTCGGAAGAGACCACCACCGGCGTTCATCGCCTCGCCCAACGCCTCGAAGCCGGCACGCTCAAACTGCCCGCCATCAACGTCAACGACTCGGTCACCAAGAGCAAATTCGACAACCTCTACGGCTGCCGCGAGTCACTCGCCGACGGCATCAAGCGAGCCACCGACGTGATGATCGCCGGTAAGGTTGTCGTCGTCGCCGGTTATGGCGATGTCGGCAAGGGCTGTGCCCACAGCATGCGCAGCTACGGTGCCCGCGTCCTCGTCACAGAGATCGACCCCATCAACGCCCTGCAAGCCGCGATGGAAGGTTTTGAAGTCACCACGATGGAAGAGGCCGCTTCGCAGGGCAACCTCTTCGTCACCACCACCGGCTGCTGCGACATCATCCGCCCCGAACACATTCAGCAAATGAAAAATGACGCGATCATCTGCAATATCGGCCACTTCGATATCGAGATCGACGTCGCTTGGCTCGAGGAGCAAGCCAAGAATGGCAAGGCCAAGAAGGTCAACATCAAGCCGAGCAACCTGGGCACCGTCGATCGCTACACGTTCAAAGACAACGGCCGCAGCGTGCTCCTTCTCGCCGAAGGCCGCCTCGTCAATCTCGGCTGCGCCACCGGCCATCCCGCGTTCGTGATGAGCAATAGCTTCACGAACCAAGTTCTCGCCCAGCTCGAGCTCTGGCAACACATCGAGAACTACAAGATCGGCCTCTATCGTCTTCCCAAGCAACTCGACGAAGAAGTCGCCCGCCTCCACCTCGACCACATCGGCGTGAAGCTCACCCAGCTCACCAAAAAGCAAGCCGACTACCTCGGCATCCCCACCGCAGGCCCCTACAAGCCAGAACACTATCGGTACTAGTTCTGAGCGAGCCTTGAGATTGAACCGTTCATGGGAGCTGTGTTTTGCATGGCAAAACACAGCTCCTCGTTGTTAGTCATTGGTCATTCGTGCTTCGTCATTCGTCATTGAAATTATGCCCACCATCCAATCCTTCCGTGGACTTCGCTACAACCTCGGCCAGGTCGGCTCGCTGAGCGATGTGATCACGCCACCGTACGACGTGATCTCGCCGGAGTTCCAAGATGAGCTCTACAAAAAGCACCCGGCCAATTTCATCCGCCTGGAGCTGAACCGCGATGAGCCGGGCGACAACGAGCAATCGAACAAGTATCTGCGTGCTGCCAAGTTCCTGAAGAACTGGCGACAAGAAGGTGTGATGCAGGTCGATCCCGACCCGGCCCTCTACGTCTATCACCAGACGTTCCAACTCGGTAATCGCGAGGTCACCCGCCGCGGCTTCATGACCCGCGTCCGGCTCGAGCGCTTTGGCGAAGGCAAGATCTACCCGCACGAAGAGACCCATTCCGGCCCCAAGCAAGACCGGCTCAACCTCACCAAAGCCTGCCGCGCCAACCTCAGCCAGATTTTCGGCCTCTATCCCGACCCCGACAACGCCGCCCAAAACCGGCTCGAAGAATCTGTCGCCGGCCAAACACCGCATACGGCGACCGACCATCTCGGCGTCGTCCACCGCATGTGGCCGGTGACCGATGTCCGGGTCATCGCCGATGTCGGGGCAATCATCGATCCCAAGCCCCTCTTCATTGCCGATGGCCATCACCGCTACGAAACGGCCTGCAATTATCGCGACCTACTAGCCCAGCAAGGCCCGCTCGACTCCAATCATCCGGCCAACTTCGTGCTGACCCAGTGCGTCAGCATGAACGACCCCGGCTTACTGGTGTTGCCTACTCACCGCATCCTCCGTGGCCTGAAGCCAATCACTTCGGAGCAAC
>JANNTN010000349.1:0-13135 GCA_031394445.1 Anatilimnocola sp. | reverse complement strand
AAAGTAGTACATCATCGCCGAGCCGATGATCGCAAACAGCAACAGCAGGAACTTGCCTTGCTGGATGAGATAGGTCTTACAGGTTTGGAAAATGATTTCGGCGATGTCGAGCATCGACTTGTGCGCCGGCTGCTTCTTGATTTGAAAAAACTGATAGAGGCTGATGCCGAGCGTGCCAATAATGACGCAGGCACCGCCGGCCAAGAGGTTCCAACCGTTAATGGCCTGCCCAGCGATGTTGAATATGGCTGCGCTCAAATCCGGAATCGCCAGATCCGCCTCGCCAGCCATTGCGGGGGTGGCGAACGAAAGCAAGGCCACGGCGAACAGGGCCCAAGCGAAGATTCGCTTGAGCCAGGGGGTCAATCGTGTGGAATTCATATGCATGGGAGAGGATCCTAACGGGCTTGTGCGGAATTTCACAAAGTCGGAAGCGACGATTTGCCCACATGAAAAGCGGGCCAGCCCAGCCTGAAGTGCGTCCCAGCGGGCTGAAAGCTTCCTAAAATCAACTGCTAATTAACAAAACCTTAAGCCGCAAAATGTAGTCCGCCAGCATGGGAGCGGTCAACCGTAGCTTGCCGTGAAGGAGCGCTCTGGGGCCACTTTTGCGGTTGCAGATTTGGCGGCAAACCGCTCACAGATCGTGTGGAATGGGGCAGCGGAAGCAAGAAAACTACTCGGCGAGGGGCGAAGTGGGCGGCTCATCGGACTTGGGCTTCTCTTTTTTCTTATCGAAGAGCTGCACCAGGTCGGAAAAAGAGCGCATCGGCTCCTTGCCTTCCTCTTGGGCCTTCGTAATCGGTTTAACCTTCTTAGGTTTGGTCGGCAAACGCTCGACAGTCGTGGGAAACTGGCTTTCGTTGCGGCCACCGCGGCGTTGATCTCGCCGGCCACCACCTCCACCACCTCCTCCTCCGCCATAAGGACGAGGGGGACGCTGATCGGAAGACGGGCCGACGCCGGCTTGTTGACCACCGCCATGTTGCGGACGGCCGCCACCACCCGATTGCTGCTGACGCGGGGGGCGTGGTGGACGTTGCTGATCTGGCGGACGATCTTGCTGTGGCTGCCGCTGCTGTCGCTCTCGCGGTTGTCTTTCGCGGGGAGGGTGTGCTGGTCGCTCGCTGCCGGGGACGATGGCGGTGAGGGAAACGCGGCGGCGATTCTTATCGACATCGACTACCCAGACCTTCAGCACATCTCCCACGCCGACGACCTCATGGGGATCGCGAATGAAGCGGTCGGCCAGACGGCTGATATGCACTAGGCCGCTGTCGGAGAGGCCAATATCGACGAAAACGCCGAAATCGACCACATTGAGCACCGTGCCGGAAAGCTCCATGCCCGCCGCGAGGTCTTCGAGCTTCATGATGCCGCGGCGGAAGACGGGCGGCGGCAAGTTATCGCGCGGGTCGATGCCCGGGCGCGTGAGCGAATTGAGAATATCTTCGAGGAGGTGCGTGCCGACGCCCAGCTCGACGGCCAATTGATGAACATCGACGTTCGCCGCGCGCTCAGCAATGATGCTGCGGGGCGAAGGTTCGGGTTCGGGCGTGGGCTGTGCGGGCTCTGCTTCGGGAGCGGGAGCGGATTCAACCGGCACGGCGACTTCGGCGGCGACTTCGACTTCGGGAATGGACGGGACCGAAGTTTCGGCGACCGACGCGGTCTGTTCTGCTGCAGGTGATTCTGGCTGGTCGGTTTGCGACTCTGCCGAAGTGCTGGGTACTGAGTACTCAGAACTTAGTACAGGCTCCGCGGGCGATTGTTGCTCACTCGGTTGAATTGGCTCGGCAGGAGCCTCGCCCTCCTCGGCTTTGACCGCCTCAGTCTTCTCCCCCTCTGGCTGCACCAACTCCGCCGCGAACTGCTTCTTCGGCTCTTCCTTGATCGGCGCGGGAACGCTCTTGGCAAGGTCGGCGACGTCGCAGCCGAGCTTTTCGAGCACACGGCGGGCGATGTCGTAGCTTTCGGGGTGAATCCAGGTGGCGTCGAGCGGGTTTTCGCCCCCGATGACCTTCAAAAAGCCGGCGGCTTGGACGTAAGTCTGGTCGCCGAAACCGGTGACGGATTTTAGCTCTTCACGATTTTTGAAGGGGCCTTTTTCGCGGCGATGCTCATACACGCGGCGGGCCGTGAGGGCGTTCATGCCGGAGACATAGCGGAGCAAGGCCGGGCTGGCCGAGTTGACATCGACACCGACGAAGTTCACGCACGATTCGACGACGGAATCGAGCGAGTCCTTGAGGTGCTTGGCTTTGATGTCGTGTTGATAAAGTCCCACGCCCAGATTGGCGGGATGAATTTTCACCATCTCCGAGAGCGGATCGAGCAGGCGGCGGCCGATGGAGATTGCGCCTCGCTGCAGCGCGTCGAATTGGGGCAATTCTTCGCGGCCGAGGGGGCTCGTGGAGTAAATGCTGGCACCAGCTTCGTTGACGACGACGTAAGCCAGATCGCGGTCTTTCAGCTCTTCACTCAAGCAATCGGCGACAAGCTGCTCGGTTTCGCGGCAGCCGGTGCCGTTGCCGATAGCGATGACCGAGATGCTGTGCTGCTTGACCATGTCGGCCAAGCGGGTGCGGGCTTTTTTACGGCGATCCTCGTCCTTGCCGATGACGAAGACCATGCCGTGGCCCAGGACGTTGCCGAACTGGTCGAGGGCGACCATCTTGCTGCCGCTCTTGAAGCCGGGATCGATGGCCAAAATGCGGTGTGTGCGGGTCGGCGGCTGCAGGAGCAGCTTGCGCAGGTTGCGAATGAAGACTTCGACGGCGTGTTCTTCGGCCCGTTCGGTGATTTCGCGGCGAATTTCCCGTTCTAGGCTAGGAATCAGCAGGCGTGTGAGCGAATCGCGGACGCAGTTGTGAATGAATTCGCCGTGGGGATGGCCGGGAAAAATTAGGAAATTTTCAGCCTCACGCAGCATCGCCTCGACATCGGCCTCGATCTTGACGCGGATGGCATGGGCTCGCTCGCCGCGGTTGATGGCCAGCGCGCGATGGGGCGGCACGCGGCCGAGCGGCTCGACGTAATCGTAATAGTCTTTGAAGGCATGTTCGCCGATGACTTTCTTTTTTTTCTTCTTTTTCTTCTTCAACGTCACCGTGGCGAGCGGCGCGGCGACGGGGGTGGTGGGTGCTTCGAAGAGTCGGCCAGCAGGCAGAGCGCCCCCAGAGTACGCAACGGCTGTTCCTTCAGCGGGGGCTGATCCCTCTGCCACATCTTCAACACCTGTCGAGGAATCGGCTGCTTCTGCGGCGGATTCCTCGGTTGCATCCGCACTTACTTCCAACTCGTCGGCTTCGCTGTCTTCGTGTTCGCTATCTTCGCTTTCGTCAGTGTCCGCTGAATCCGTAGCGTCGTCTGCCACTTCCGATTCGGCCGCATTTGCCTCATCGGTGTCGGCAGTCTCCGGATGCTCCTCGTGCATGACCGTACCGCTGATCGGCTCAGCGGGCACGTCAGCCGTGGCGACATGGATTGCGGCGGTATCGGTCGCGGCTGCTGCGGTGCTAGATTCATCAACACTGGGTACTGTGTACTCAGTACTCAGTACCCAGTCAGTAGCCTCGACTGACGGTGCTGCCACCTGCTGCTCCGCTTCGCCCGATGGCTGAGTGCTGGCTACTGACTCCTGGCCACTGGCTGCTGGCTGTTGGCCCGTGGCCGCTGCGGCTGGCGGCTCTACTTTGGTGCAAACCAACTTTCCGGAACGTTGAAATATCCGCCGCAGCCGGCCGCGGAGCTCGGCATTTTCGCTAAAGCGCTCGGCGATCAGGTGGCGCACGCCGGTGAGCACTTCTTCGACACTATTGAGTTCGTTCTCGGCGGAGATGAATGTCGCAGCGCGGGCATTCAAGTCGGCGGCTTCGGGCCGGGCTTCGAAGATTTCGATCGCCAGCGGCTCCAAGCCCTTTTGCCGGGCGATGGTGGCGAGCGTTTGCTTCTTCGGCTTGAAGGGGAGATAGAGGTCTTCCAGCCGCTTGGGTGTATTGGCGTGCTGAATTTGCTCGGCAATTTCGGGGGTGAGCTGCCCCTGAGCTTCGATCGTTTTCAGGATCGTCGCTTTGCGCTCGGCGAGTTGGCGAATTTTGCCAATCCGGAACTGAATTTCTCGGACTTGCTCTTCGTCGAGGCCGCCCGTTTGGTCTTTGCGGAAGCGCGTAACGAAGGGCGCGGTGTTGCCCGCGTCGAGCAACTCGAGAGTGCGAGCTATCTTGTCTTGCGGCAGGCCAAGGTCGCGCGCAACATGTCCCAGATCAATCGGCGTAGATGGCGTCATGCGAACAAACAAACCTGGATCATGATTGTGCGCCGCGCAAAAACGAGCCCAGCATCCGGGCGAATCTAACCGAATGCCGGGGATTGTCAAGCGTTACGGCGTGTTTTGCGGCCTTTCAGTCAGCCGGAAATAAAGGCCCTTCTATCATAGCAACTTGTGAAATTCCTCCACGGTGAGCCCAACATTGCGCTCAATTCCCCCTCACGTTTCATTTCCTGCCGCCTGAATCGTTGATTTCTCGGTAGAGATAATCGGTGGTGCAACCGTCTGGAAAAATCCGGTAGTTTGAGCCTTTGATGGTGGCTTCTGATGCGTTTGGGCAATTGGCGAATAAGCTGCCGGCGGATATTGCGCTTGAATATCCGCCGACATCGTCGCGCTTCGTTTGCAGTTGCTCCACCTGCCATTTACTCGCGCCTCACTTTAGAATTCAGCGTGGGCTTTCAACTCCATAGTCCGTTTCAACCAGCCGGCGATCAGCCGAGGGCGATTGAGCAATTGGTGCGGGGCATCAAGGCGGAGAAGAGGTCGCAGTGTTTGCTGGGGGTAACGGGGTCGGGCAAGACGTTCACGATGGCGAACGTGATTGCTCATTTCGACCGGCCGACGCTGGTTTTTTCGCACAACAAGACGCTGGCGGCCCAGCTTTACGGCGAGTTCAAGGAGTTTTTTCCGCGTAACGCGGTCCATTATTTCGTTAGCTACTACGACTACTATCAGCCGGAAGCGTACATCCCGCAGCGGGATATTTACATCGAAAAGGATGCGTCGATCAACGAGGAGATCGACCGCCTGCGGCTGGCGGCGACCAGTTCGCTTGTCAGCCGGCGGGATGTAATCATCGTCGCGAGCGTGTCGTGCATTTACGGCCTAGGCTCGCCGGCCGACTATCAGGCGATGATGGTGCCGCTGCGAGTCGGCGAGCAGATCGACCGCGACAAGATGCTGATGCAGCTTGTGAACATTCAATACGACCGCAACGACATCTCGTTCGAGCGGGGCAAGTTTCGCGTTCGCGGCGATTGTGTCGAAGTCTGGCCGTCGTATGAGGAATATGCCTTTCGCATGGAGCTGTGGGGGGACGACATCGAGAAGCTCTCGATCATCAACCCCGTGAGCGGCGAAACGCTCTCCACGCAGGACCAGTTATTCATTTACCCGGCCAAGCACTTCGTCATGCCCGAGGAGCGAATCGCCAAAGCCATCGACACGATTCGCCAGGAGCTCGATGACCGGCTGAAAGTGATGCGTGATGCAGGGAAGCTGCTCGAAGCCCAGCGGCTCTCTGCCCGCACACGCTTCGACATCGAAATGCTCATGGAGACGGGGCACTGTCCAGGCATCGAAAACTACAGCCGGCCGCTTTCCGGCCGAGCCCCCGGCTCAACCCCCGACTCGCTGCACGAGTTTTTTCCCAAAGACTTTTTGATGATCGTGGATGAGTCGCATGTGACGATCCCGCAAATCCGGGCGATGTACAACGGCGACCGGGCCCGCAAGGAAGTCCTCGTCGAGCACGGTTTTTCGGCTGCCCAGCGCGCTCGACAACCGGCCGATGAAATTCGACGAATGGGAGAAGAAGATTCACCAGGTGGTGTTCGTCAGCGCCACGCCCAGCCAATATGAATTGGAACAAACGGGGGGCGAAGTCGTCGAGCAGATTATTCGCCCCACGGGATTGCTCGACCCGGTCATTGAAGTTTCTCCCGCACGCGGCCAAGTGCCGCATTTGCTGGAACAAATTCGCGAGCGGGCCGCCGTGAAAGAGCGCGTGCTTGTGACCGCTCTTACGAAGCGCCTGGCGGAAGATTTGGCAGCCTATCTTGTCGAGCAAGGCGTGGCCGCCAAGTGGTTGCATAGCGAGCTCGATGCATTCGAGCGTGTCGAATTGCTCCGCGATCTCCGCCTCGGTCATTTTGAGGCGCTCATCGGTGTGAACCTGCTCCGCGAAGGATTGGACTTACCCGAAGTCTCGCTGGTCGCCATTCTCGATGCCGATAAAGAAGGCTTCCTCCGCAGCGAAACCTCGCTAATTCAAACGATCGGCCGCGCCGCCCGCAACGTGAACGCGAAGGTGATTCTGTACGCCGACCGAGTCACCGACTCGATGCGGAACGCCATGGATGAAACAACACGTCGCCGCGCGATTCAGGAAAAATACAACACCGAGCACGGCATCACGCCCGAGACGATCAAGAAGAACATCCGAACCGGCATTGAGGAAGCGGTTCAAGCCCATCGCCAAGCCAACGCCGCCGTCGGCCGCACCGACGAAGCAACGTACATCACCGAGGAATTCATCAACGAGCTCGAAGCCGAGATGTTTACCGCCGCCAAAGATCTCGACTTCGAACGCGCCGCCGCCCTCCGCGACCGCATCACGCAATTCCGAGACAACCTCGGCCAAAAAGCTTCCGAAGTCGAGGTCGATTCCTATCAACCCACCGGCAAACGCGGCCGACGGCACAAAGGCGGCACCAAGATACCCCGACCCAAAAAACAGACCTGATTCCCATCGAGCTACGCCAAGATGTTGGTTATGACGTTGCCGCTGACGTCCGTGAGGCGGAAGTCGCGGCCGGCGTAGCGGTAGGTGAGTTGCTCGTGGTTGAAGCCCAGCAGGTGCAGGATGGTCGCGTGCAAGTCATGCACGCTGGTAGGGTTTTCGACCGCTTTGAAGCCGAAGTCGTCGGTGGCACCGTAAGCCGTGCCCCCTTTTACGCCGCCGCCAGCGAGCCAGACCGAGAAGCCGTAGTGATTGTGGTCGCGACCGAGCTTGGATTTGCCGTCGCCGCCGAGCTCGACGGAAGGAGTGCGGCCGAATTCGCCTCCCCAGATAACGAGCGTATCGTCGAACATGCCTCGCCGCTTCAGATCGGTCAGCAGCGCGGCAATGGGCCGATCGAGCTCGCCCGCGAGTCGCTTGTGGTTGGCTTCGATGTTGTCGTGATTGTCCCAGGGCTGTCCAGCACCGTGCCAGAGCTGCACATACCGCACGCCCCGCTCAAGCAAGCGACGAGCAATCAGCGTTTGCCGGCCATGAACGCCGTTGCCATATAGCTCTTGCACTTCGCGGGACTCGCGCGAGAGGTCGAAAGCCTCCGCCGCTTCGGTTTGCATGCGAAAGGCCAGCTCAAACGCCTGGATGCGAGCGTCCAGCCGATCGTCCAATCGTCCCGTGCGATGCTCGGCATTGAGGCGCTGGAGCAGATCGAGCTGCCGGCGTTGCATGGCCGTCGTGGCGTGGGGATGTGTGATGTTTTCGATCAACTTGTCGAGCGTTTCATGCTTCGAATCGATGTAAGTTCCTTGGTAAGCCCCGGGCAGAAACGCGGCTTGCCAGTTTTCGGAGTCCTTGATCGGCAAACCGCCGGGACACATTGCGATGAATCCCGGCAGGTTCTGATTTTCCGCTCCCAAGCCATACAACATCCAAGCGCCGAGACTGGGGCGAGCCTGCACCGAGTCGCCACAGTTCATCAGCATCAGCGACGGTTCGTGGTTAGGCACGTGGGCATACATCGAGCGAATCACCGCGATGCTGTCGGCGTGCTCGGCCGTGCGCGAGAAAATCTCGCTAATCTCCAAACCGCTTTCACCGTGCTTGTTGAACTTGAAGGGAGAAGGAAACGCAGTGCCGGTCTTGCGTTCGGTGCGGAGCGTCTCGGGCAGCGGCTGGCCGGCATGTTTGGCCAAGGCCGGCTTGGGATCAAACGTATCGACGTGCGATGGCCCGCCGTTACAAAAGAAATGAATGACACGTTTCGCCTTGCCGGGAAAATGCGGAAGCTTAGGAGCGAGTGGACCGCCGACCGCCGCCGCGCGCAATTCTTGGTCGGCAAACAGCCCCGACAGGCCCAGCAGCCCCAGGCCCGTGCCGGCTCGCGTCAACAGCTCCCGACGATTGAAAAACATGCCAGCCTGCTTTCCTTAATCTACAAATACAAACTCATTGGCCGCCAGCAAAACTTGCGCGAGCTGGGCCCAGACGTCCAATCGCTGCTCGGCATGACCGGCGAAATCGCGTTCCGATTGAAACGACAGCATGGGATCGTCTGCGGAGGCGATCGTCGCCTTCCACAGAAACTGGTTATAGCTGAGCTTGCTGCCTATGTCGGCGACAAAATCGAACGTGTCACCCGCTTCGACCCGCAGCGAATCAACATGAAGTTGTGCTTGCCCATGATGAACGGTGGCTTGGCTCACCAAGCCCTGCCGGCTGCTAACGATGAAGCCACGCACTCCCTCGCCTTGCTTGGGTTCGTGAACCAACGTCGATTGGATGCTCACGCGCATCGAGCGCGGGGCGGTCCAGCGCCGAATCGCCGCATGGGCCAGATCGTTGCCGGGATGTCCGCCCGTTGCCGTGAGTTGTACCCAGCCGAGCTTGGCATCGGGATAGGTCGCTCCGCCCTGCCAAGCAGAACCAGTAAAGTGCGGCAGTTTATTGAAGTGTGACACGCGCTGAGAGGACGAATCGAAATGGCCGTAACCATATTGCCAGGCGAGAGCCTGGGGAGAATTGTCGTCGCTCGTTTCCAACCGCGCGGCGAGCCGAATCAGTTCGATTGCCGACTGCTCTTCGCTCGGTGTCGCGTCGCGTTGATATACCAGCCGGTACATTTGCTGCACGCGCTGCTCGGCGGATTCCACTCCATCCGTTCGCTTGGCGAGAGCCTGGGCATAACCGACCACCAGCGGATGATTGAGAAAAAACAAGGCTTGCTGAGGGACCGTCGTGTCGCTGCGCAGCGGTATGTGCAGATCGGGATTGGCAAAATCAAACACGCGCAGCGTGCTGGGCAAAAATTGGCGATCGATGGAGCCATACAAAGTTCGCCGCGTAAATTGCGGCGAGAGCAAATCGCCGGCACGACCGCCAACCGTGCGATCGAGCTGGCCGGCTGCCGCCAAAAACGAATCGCGCATCTCCTCGAACGACAATCGGCGGTCATTCATGCGCCACAGCCAGCGGTTTTCTGGATCGAGCTGGTAGGCCTTTGCCAGGTAAGCCGAGTCGCTCGGCCCACGAGACGATTGTTGGTAGGTTTCCGAAAGCAGGATGCGGCGATGCAGTTTTTTGAGCGACCAGCCGTCGGCGTTGAATCGGCTGGTGAGCCAATCGAGCAACTCCGGGTGGCTCGGCGGCTCGGCCCGTGTGCCGAAATCGCTGGGGGTGCGAACTAAGCCACTCCCAAAATGGTGCGCCCAGACACGATTGACGATGACGCGAGCCGTCAATGGATTCTTGGGATCGATGATCGCCTGGGCCAGTTCCAGCCGGCCGCTGCCAAGCGAAAACGGCTGCCGGTCAGGACCGGCGACCACGGAGACGAATTGCCGCGGCACTTCATCACTCAGATTGGCCGGGTTGCCACGCTTGAACACATGCGGCACTGTCGGCGGATTGCGATCTTTCAACACGATGGCATGTCGCGCGGCGGGCTTCGACTGGAGAATCCAATTATCGACCTGGTTCTGAAGCTTCCACAGCTCGTCGCACGAGCCCGAATCAAAAAAGTACTCAATGTTGACGATGGGCTCATCGGGAACTTCGCAGGGACCGATGGGGGCATAGAGCACTTGCCGCAACGCTTCGGCGGCATCGTCGGTGAGTGATGCTGGCGGCGGGCGCTGTTCGGTGGCCGCCGCCTGAACCTCGGCTTGCCATTGTCGATCGACGCTCGCAAAAACTTCGCCATATTTGGCGGCCACTTCGGCCAGGGAAATCGGCGGAGTCGAGAAGCGATCCATGATTCGGGCGTTCACTTCTCCTGGCGGTTGTGATCGTAGCTGCCACGTGATTGTGCCCGACTTGGCGGCGAATTCGCGCGGCGCAAGCTGGGAATACGCATTCCACGCGGCGAAGACGGGATCGTTGTGTTTGTGAGCAGCACTCAGATAGTCACGCCAACGATGGACGAAAGTTGGCAGTAGATCCGTCTTGGCGAGAATTTGATCGAAACCCTCGGCCGGATATTTGTGCAATTCGAGTTGGGCCGCGAGATAATCGCCGGCGCGCTGCCGGTTGCGGCTGGCCGTTTCAAAGCGGCGCGCCGCCATCGTTTCCGCTAGTTTTTCGCGGCGATTGGCAAGTTCCGCTGCGTACTTGTGCGATTGCGCATCGCCACGCTGAGGCCCTGCAATCGGCAGCATTTGTTCCGAGCAGCTTTGAAAAATCCCGTAGAGGGAATAATAGTCGCGCGTGGGAATTGGGTCGTACTTGTGGTCGTGGCAACGGGCACAGGCGACCGTCAAACCCATCGTGCCGCGTGTTACGACATCAATGCGGTCATCGATAATCTCACGCGAGACACCCAAAAAACGCCGGCCGAGCGTGAGAAAGCCCATCGCGGCCAGCGCATCGGGATTGTTTGGCGCGGCCTGATCGGCAGCGATTTGGAGGAGCAAAAAGCGGTCGTAAGGCAGGTCGTCGTTTAGCGACTGCACCACCCAGTCGCGATAAACCCAGGCGTGAACCCAAAACCGCTGCTCGCGTGCATAGACGTAGCCCTTGGTGTCGGAGTACCTGGCCACATCGAGCCAGTGCCGGCCCCAATGTTCGCCATATTGCGGCTGCGACGACAGCCGCTCGAACAGATTCTCGTAAGCTCGCTCATCGGTGTCGCGCTCAAAGGCGGCCACTTCATCGTGTGCGAGCGGCAGGCCGGTGAGACCGAAGGCAACACGGCGGGCCAACGTGCGACGGTCTGCCGGCAGCGACGGGGCTAATCCAGCACTAGCCAGCTTCTGTTTGATGAATGCATCGATGGGGTTCGGCGAGTCATTGCCACTAACAACCGGCACGGGTGGATCGATCACCCGCTGAAAGGCCCAGTGCGATTTGGCCGAGTCGTGCTTCTTGGATTGAGTTGCCAACTCGTTGGGCCACGGAGCGCCGAGCTTGACCCAATGCGTCATTGCCGCAATCTGGGCCTCGGTCAGTTTTGCTTGCGGTGGCATCTTGAGATCGCCGGCATGGCGGATGGCCGTCACTAGCAGGCTTTGCTCGGGCTGGCCGGGAACAACCGCAGGGCCAGAAACACCGCCTGTGAGCAGCGCCGCTCGCGAGTCCAGGCGTAAATCAGATTCCTGCTTGTCAGCGGCGTGGCACTTGAAACAGGTATCCGCGAGAATCGGTCGCACTTCGCGCTCGAAATAATCCAGGTTCGCTTGCGGCTGCTCCGCGCGCGCAATCGCGGTCGCCACGAGCAATGCCGGAAGCGCTCGGAAATAAAATCGGCACACGGCAGAATTCGTCATGAAACCCGAGGATCGCCGCAGAACGGAAGCGGCCGGTAAGAAGCCTACAAACTTCTATCGTATTGTGCCATTTGTCTCGGAATCAACTGTTAGCAACTCAGAAACAGGAAGATTGCAATGATGGGCGTAAGGAAAACCAATGGAGATCGCCTTCACACGGTTGGAGGTTTGCCAGCGTCTGGCAGGCTCGCCGGCGGGTTCGGCTGAGTCGGGTTCGTTGCCTTCGGACCGGTCGTTCACCTCCAGTTGCTCTCCACCCCGCCTTACTGCGATACAGTTACTTTCGGTTTCAGGCTGTTAACGCTAACCTGGATAACACTCGCACTTCTCCGACCAAGATCACTCCCGGAAGCATTAGCTGAATTCGTGAGTAGTTACACGCCATGCGATACGTCACAATCCGATTCCCACGAATTTGGCTACTTCGCAATCCTCTTCATTTTCAGCCAGCGCAGTCGCTTCCCTGCTAGCACGGATTGGCTCGACATCGCTCTTCAGGTGAATGGAACAGATGGCTAAACTCCGCCCGCCAAAGTTCCCCCGTGCGCAAAGACGTGAGGAGAGGCTGCGTTGTTTCTGTCCCGCTGGAGTATCCGTCGCAAGCTACTCGTTTGCCTGGCCATTGTGCTGGCAATCGTGGTGGCATTGGCGTATAGCGGCTTCTCCGGCGGCTATTCCTATCGCGAACTGGCCTGGACCATTCGCGTCCGCGCGACGGACTTGAAACTGGCGGGCGAGTTGACGGAAGGGCTCAGCGATTTACGCGTCAGTCTGACGCAAAGCCGCGAGTTGTTTCTGCTCTCCGACGTGCATCAACTCGTGGTGCGCGAGAAGTTCTACGACAAGCTCCCCAAGGTCGATCAAGACTTGCAGCAGTATCGTCACAATCTTGAGCAAAACGCGTTGACCGACTCGCGCTTTGGCGATCGCACCGAGGAACGCCGCACGATCGACGAGCTCGAAGTCGATCTCCAGCGCCTTAAAAAGACCAAGACCGATCAGGCCTGGGTCTTTGCCTCCGCACAGGTAGAGGTTGTGGCCAATATCGTCGAAGAGATGTATGCCAAAGCCAGCGGGCTGCAAGCCAAAATGCACGACCGGATGCGTGGTTTTGTCGATGAAGCCCGCATCGATTATCGCGCGTGGATCATCACCGAGTGGACGGCCACCATCGCGGCCATCGTGTTTTTGCCCGTCGCCGTCTTCTTGTTCTACGACTGGCTCTTTCAGCCGCTAGAGATTTTGCTCAACGGTTCGCGACGAATCGCCAAGCAGGACGATTTTGACCATCGCATCCATTTGAAGAACCATGACGAAATGGCCGAATTGGCCTCCGCACTCAACGACATGACCGCCCGGTTTCAAGAAATTCGCAACGACCTCGACGCGCAAGTGAAGCAGCGCACGAAAGAAGTGGTCCGGGGAGAGCAACTGGCCAGCGTAGGTTTTCTCGCGGCTGGTGTCGCCCACGAAATCAACAATCCCCTCGCTTCCATCGCGTGGTGCGCCGAATCGCTCGATTCCCGCCTCAGCGAAGCCTTGCAAGTATCCAACCCGCCGCAGTTCCCCGCCGCGGACTTGGAG
>JANNTN010000020.1:0-33598 GCA_031394445.1 Anatilimnocola sp. | reverse complement strand
TGACCTGGACGGTGCAGGATAGCGGCGGCACTTCCAATGGGGGCACCGATACGCTGACCGAGACGCTCAGTATCACGGTGGGAGCCGTGAACGATGTGCCGGTGCGGACGGCGGGCACTCCGGCGGCGATCAGCGTGAATGAAGATAGCGCCAACAGCACGGCGGTGACCTTGGGCATGGGGAGCCTGACCTACGGCGTGGGCGGCGGGAGCGACGAGTCGGCCCAGACGCTGACGTACACCGTGACGGCCATTCCCGCCTGCATCACCGTCTGGCTTGCGGATGGAACCACGCAAGTTGCGGCCAACACGACGGTCACGCTGGCCCAGCTCCAAGGCTTGCAATACAAGACGGTTGCCAACAGCGTCGGGAGCGGCAATCTGACCTGGACGGTGCAGGATAGCGGCGGGACCAGCAATGGGGGCACCGATACGCTGACCGAGACGCTGAGCGTCACGGTGAATGCGGTTAACGATGCGCCGGTTCGCTCGGCAGGGACAGTCAATGATCTCGTGGTGGAAGAGGATTCCGGTGAGACATCGCTCGGCCTGGCTGGATTGGCATATAGCGCCAGCGGTGGAGCCGATGAGCTTGGTCAAACCTTCACCTTCACTATCACTGCCGTTCCCAGTTCGAGCTTGGGAAATATTGTTCTGGCGGATGGCATGACACTTGTTACCACCAACACGACCTACACGTTGACGCAGCTTCAAGGAATGATGTTTCGAACCGCTGCGAACGCTGTTGGTGGTCCTGCGACTTTTTGCTGGACCGTGCAAGACAGCGGCGGAACCGCGTATGGAGGTTTGGATTTTGTCTCGGAGTCGCTAGTGATTTCAGTGAGCGCGGTCAATGATGCCCCGGTGGTTGCTACGCCAGTCGGGCAAACCGTAATCGAAAATGGAACGCTCGTGTTTTCCGCTGCAAACGGCAACACGATCGTGCTGAGCGACTGCGATGTGGCGGGTGGAACGATGTCGCTGACGTTGAGCGTCAGCCACGGCACACTCACTTTGGCGCAGATGACCGGGGTGACGGTGACATCGGGCAGCAACGGTTCCGCCAGCATGTCCTTGTCGGGGGATCTGGCGAGTCTCAACGCGGCGATCGACGGCTTGATCTATCAGCCGGCGATGTACTTCAACGGCAGTGATACGATCGCCATCACGCTGCGGGACGGAGGCAACAGTGGAGTCGGTGGCGAACTGACGAGGCTGGGGAGCGTTGCGATAGCCGTATCGCCTCAAAACCAGGCACCGCAAGCCAATGCTGATTATTTTACCACGGGGAACAACCACCTCCTGCTCGTTGCGGCACCGGGACTGCTGGCCAACGATTCTGATATCGATGCCGATAGCCTGCAGGCAGTGCTCGTGGCTGGCCCCGCGCACGGTACGCTTTCGCTCGCGGCGAATGGCTCCTTTGTGTACACGCCTGATATCAATTACTCGGGTCTGGTGTCTTTCAGCTATGCCGCGACTGACGGCTTGCTGACTTCGAATGTTGTCACAGTTGAAATTGATGTGCTGGCAGAGGCTGGACCGCCATCCGCCGCTACGGACAATTCAACCGAACAGTCGCAATCGCAAACTGTGTCGATAGAAATTTCCGAAACTGACGCTTCTGAAGCGGCGATTGAGTTTTCGGAAAATACGACGGCTGACGCGCTGGTACAGTCTGAAACTGGCAGTACTTCGACCCGACGAGCCCTGGCAATTGGCACGCAGCGGTTATCGGGACATTCAATGGCCTGGCAATCGGAAATTCAATTGGTTTGCACTCTCGCTATCGACTTGCCAACACCGAGCGAATCCAGCTCGCCAATTACACAGTTGCTCGAGCAAGCTCAGCGTTCGCAATCCCAGTTCAACGCGCTGGATTCTTCAAGTTTCGCAGCCAAGTGGGAGCTTTCAACGACTGATTTTGTTCGCGGGCTGACCAGCGAAGCGACGGGCGAGGACTATGGTCGAGCGGCCACACGACAGTTCCAAGACACTTGGCTGGCGAGCGGCGTCGGTACAGAGCAGATGCATTTTGAGGAAAGCGTTAAGCCCACGGTGTTCGTGGAAATTGGCGTGGGGTATGCCCTGGCGGTCTTTCAAATGGCCCAGTTCACGAAGCACCGGTTTGGCGGGCTCGACTTGCCATTTGTTCCCTTGCGAACGAGCGAAACGCTGAGGCCGATCTGCGATGATGACCACGATTGAGAGTTACTGAATCGCCGCGACTATTTGAGGCGGCGTTCCATTTCGTGCCAACGAGCGGGCAACTCCGCGACGGAGCGAATCACGAAATGCGATCCGACAGCGCGAAAGTCGGACTCGATTCGTTCGAGGCGAGCATTCAGTTCTGAGGCGGGAAGCGATTCAGCCTCTGACTGCGAAAGCCCCAGGGCATTGCCGGTTTGCGAAATGCCAATCGTCCAGGCACCGGCCGCGAGACCGGCGGTGATTCCCACGAACGTGTCGTCCACGATGATTGTGGAGCTCATTGGATAGACACCGAGCAACTCGGCGGCGCGGAAGTTCATCCAGGGTGCTGGCCTGCCAGCCGCAACTTCGTCAGAGCATACGATCGCGTCAGGTGCATAACCTCCACGAGCGGCAATGGGGGCCACCACATCCATCAAGGCGCGGGTGTAGCCGGTGGTTGAGCCGATTTTGAGACCGCGGCGGCGCAGTTCGGCAATTGCCTTGGCAACGCCTGGGATTACATCGGAACTTTGCGTGGCCAGCGTCTGTTTTTGTAGGGGCAAAAACTCGTCGTAGATGGTTTGCACGTCCTGATTGTTGGGCACTCGGCCGTGCAACTTTTGCCACTGGGCGGAGACTCGCGGCAGAGCAGCGACGGCGGCAATGTGATCGCGCTTGGCAGTGCCCATGGGTCCGCGCGCTTCTTCAACGGTGACCTCCACGCCGCGCCGCCGAAAAATATCGACGAATACTTGAGTTGGTGCCCGGCTGCCGTAATCGACCGTCGTCCCGGCCCAATCCAAGATGATTGCTCGCAGAGATTGCGTTTGCTCCGGCATATTTTTGCTCGTGTGGTTATTAATTGCGGGAATATCAGCCGTTGGTCCAGCGTTGCCAGGCTCGGTCGGCCAAGCCCATCGAAAGAGTCATTCCTGCTCCACCAACAGCCGTGCAAAGATGCACGTTTGGCAGTGGTTCTGTTTCAAGTGCCGGCGAAGATGAGTGCTTTAGGTAATAGCCGTGCCATTTTTCGGCAATGATCCAAGCGGGAAGATGCAGAACCTTTCGCAGCTCACGAAGGATCAAGTCGTCGATTTCCGTTTTGTCGAACGGTTCCACATCCGCATCGTATTCATGCGAGTCACCCAGAATGACCTCTCCCGAGTCATTTTGAGAGGCCATCACGTGGATTCCAAAGCGGTCCAGTTCGGGGGTCTCGGTTGCAACTCTCTTCTTGAGCGCGGCTAGGCTGGGACAAATGTTGAAATTTTTATAGTGGCGAAGCGTCAGCCCGCTGGCCAAATGCGGACCTAACCGCCAGCCCTCCGGCTGCGGCGCGGTCTTCAGCATTTGCAATTTGCACCGCAGGAGCGGGTGCCGGGCTAACTCTTGTGGAAACAGTGATTGGATGTCCGCACCTGAGCAGACAACGACCCGATCGGCGAATTGAGTCGCGCCATCGCTCGTACGTAGGGAAATGCCCTCACTTGCATCCGAGGGTCGAATCTCAGCTACCGTCGTGGAAAAGCGAAACTCTACACCGAATTTTTCATTGAGCCAGCGAGGAATGTTCTTCACGGCTGCCCGTGGGTTGACGCACAACTCGCTGGAGCTAAACAAGCCGCCGATCAATCCGTGTGGGTTGGCAGCCGGGCTAATTTCCTGCACCTGGCTCGCCGTGAGCAACTTGCAGTCGTAGCTGAGCTTTCCAGCATGACCTTCAAACTCTTGTAATACCGTCCATTCGTCGTTGTTGTGCGCCAGATGCAATGAACCGCACGGATTGACCCAAACTCCCGCCGCGGCTCCCAGTTGCAGCCAGCGGCTTCTGCTGCGTAGGGCCACTTCATGCCATTCACCGGCAGACTGACCGATTGGCCAAATCATGCCGAAGTTACGAACCGACGCGTCATGGGCCCATGCGCTACGTTCAAAGACGGTCACGCGATGACCGCGCTCTGCAGCCGACCAGGCGTGAGCCAGGCCGATGATTCCAGCGCCAACAATGGCCACTCGCTGCTCGGACATTAGACGACTGTCTCCAGGGCCAGGTCGATGTAGCGGGCAAAGTGTTCCAGGTCGGGCGTCACCATGCCGACCACTTTGGCAGCGTCGTCCCAGCGGCGCAGGCGAACCGCGTCGTCATAGTGGGGCCGGGATTCGAAGCGGGCAATTTCTTCGCCCGTCATTGGCCCGCCTTGCAAGGCCAAGCTCTGGATGGAAGGCTGACTGAGCCGGGCCAGATAGGTTTGATCCACCGCGCACAAATACCGTTTGGCATCGACGTGCATCGCCACGGGCGCAACCACCGCTGGTCGAAATCGCTGCGCAAGCCAGGCTGCCGCGAGTGTCTCGTGCCGATCATCGATGCCTTGATCGGGCGCGTCCTGCGGAAGTTCGTGCAACAAATGTCCCACGTCGTGCATGAGGGCAGCCGCGATGAGGGCGGGCGCGGCACCTTCGCTTTCCGCAAAAGTTGCCGCCTGCAAGGCATGCTCGCGTTGTGTGACCGCTTCACCGCCATACTGCGAATCACCACGCAGGTGAAACATGTGCAGGATTTCGTTGGTCACCGGCTGGTGGGATGTGCGAATCTCAGTCATCGCAAGGGAAAATCGCTGTTAATGATCGTTACCTTCGGCTCCTCCAGCGAGAAGCGAATTTGGACAGCATTCTAGCGGATGCCTCAAAAAAGTTGGGCTGTGTTCGCGGAAAATTCACGCGGGAGCGGAAAATGAAATGAACCTTCCCTGACTCGATCTCTCTCCGGCAAGTTATACTTCTGCTGCCTTGCCAGCGACAATCTGCGGGGATGGTCTTGTCATCTATTGTTCCAGGTCCGGTGGTGGCTCCGTGACGCAAAGCGCTTCTTCGCATCGCCCGCATTTCGATCAGTCCCGGCTGTATTGGTCGATTTGGGCCGTCGTGGCGGCGTTCGGCACCTATTTCTGCATGTATGCCTTTCGTAAGCCGTTCACGGCGGCCAGTTTTTCCGATGCCACGGTTGCCGGTTTGTCGCTGAAGGTCGTTCTGGTGGCCTCTCAGGTCGCCGGCTACATGGTGTCCAAATTCATTGGCATCAAAGTGATTGCGGAAATGCCTCCGCAGCGGCGAGCGCCGGGGATTTTGGTGCTGATTGTCGCGGCCGAGATCGCGCTCGTTTTATTTGGGTTGATTCCCCAACCTTGGAACGCAGTCTGTTTATTTCTCAACGGTTTGGCTCTGGGGATGGTGTTTGGTTTGGTGCTGGGATTTCTCGAAGGGCGGCAAGCCACGGAGGCGCTCGCGGCGGGCCTGTGCGCGAGCTTCATTTTGGCCGACGGCGTGACCAAGTCGGTGGGGGCGTGGTTGTTGGCTAAGGGTGTTTCGGAATATTGGATGCCTAGCACCGCGGGGCTCATCTTCCTGCCGCCGGTGGCGCTGGGAGCTTGGATGCTGTCGCGACTGCCGCCGCCGAACGCCAACGACATCGCGGCGCGGGCGGCCCGCGCGCAGCTTAGCCGGGAGGACCGCTGGTCGTTGTTGGCTCGCTATGCCACCGGACTGACGTTGCTCGTGGTGATGTATTTGGCCGTGACGGTCTTGCGGAGCATCCGAGCCGACTTCGCACCCGAGATTTGGACAGGATTGGGGCAGGCACTAAGGCCCAAGATTTTCACTCAATCGGAACTCTTCGTCGCTTTTGGCGTGCTCGTCATTAACGGTTGCGGCGTGCTGATTCGCGATAATCGCAAGGCTTTTTTTACGTCACTGCTAACGTGTGCGGCTGGGTTTGTGCTCGTTGCAGCGGCGCTGCTAGGCCGGCAATTTGCCGTGCTGGATGCTTTTGGCTTTATGGTCCTGGTTGGGTTAGGACTGTACCTCCCCTATGTCGCGATGCATACCACCATTTTCGAGCGACTGCTGGCCATGACCCGCGATCGAGGCAATATCGGCTTTCTGATGTATGTCGCGGACTCGGTGGGTTATCTCGGCTACGTGGTCGTGATGATTCTGCGCGAAGCTGGTGGCGGAAACATTGGCGACCATCTGCAATTCTTCACGGCCGCTTGCTGGCTGACGTGTGGATTGTCGTTCGTATGCCTGGCTCTGACTTGGTGGTATTTCGCCGTGCGCTGCCCCGCGCCGAAGATTGTCGAACTTGCCGAGGCTGCTGCATGAACACTTCGCGCGCTGCGATCTTCTCGGGTGTTTCGGGCCAATTGGAAATTCGCGATTTGGCCACGCCCGTTCCGGCAGATGGCGAAATTCTGGTGCGGATTTTGGGCTGCACGCTGTGTGGCAGCGATCTGCACACGTTCGAGGGTCGGCGGCAAGCGCCGATACCGACTGTTCTAGGGCACGAGATTGTGGGACAGATTGAAGCGATCGCCGCAGGTGCTCCCCAGCGCGATTTGGCTGGCCAGGAGTTGCGAAACGGTGACCGTGTGACTTGGGCTATCGTGGCCAACTGCGGCGAGTGCTTTTTCTGTTGTCATGATTTGCCGCAAAAGTGTGTGCGGGCGGCCAAGTATGGCCACGAAGCGCTCCGGCCGGGCCGGGAACTGCTGGGCGGCTTGGCGGAGCATTGCTTGCTCGTTCCCGGCACGTCACTCGTCCGCTTGCCCGATGATCTGCCGCTCGAAATTGCTTGCCCGGCTAATTGCGCCACGGCGACAGCGATGGCCGCAGTCGAAGCGGCTGGTGAGTTGAACGGCGGCATTGTCTGCGTGCTGGGCGCGGGACTGCTCGGGCTTACGGTATGTGCGATAGCTGCGACCTCTGGCGCGGAGCAAGTTATCTGCGTGGAACTTAACCCGGACCGCCGGCAGCAGGCGCTGCAATTTGGCGCGACGCAAACGATCGCACCGGAGGAACTGGCAGATGTTGTGAGGAGATTGAGCGAGGGTCGCGGCGTCGATGTCGCGTGGGAGCTTACCGGCTCGTCCCCCGCGTTTGCCGCTGCTTTGCCGCAAGTACGCATTGGCGGGACCTTCGTCGTGGTCGGCGCGGTTTTCCCGTCGCCTCCCGTTGAATTGCATCTGGAGCAATTGGTGCGGCGACAGTTGACGCTACGCGGCATTCACAATTATGCACCGCGTCACTTGCTGAGAGCCGTGCAGTTTTTGTGCGAGCAGCAACACCGGTTTCCGTTTGCAAAACTCGTTGCCGAATGGCACCCGCTCTCCAACATTGCCAACGGGTTCAAGAATGCTCGCGATCCACAGAAGATTCGCGTCGGCATTCGGGCGTGATGGCAGAGTCCTGGCTACGGACTCTTTTTCAAGAATTCTAGGAGTACGAGTGCATCCGTTTTGGTGCCGGCGGCAATGGCAGGGAGTTCGACCTTGAATTTGGAATTGTGGCCGGGGGCCGGGGAATTGCCGCGTTTCTTTTGCTCGGCCAGGTCGGCGGGACCGCAGCCGATACGCACGTGCAGAATTTTTGTGGTGGGATGGGGCGAGGCCAGGTCTTGAAAGTCTTCGGAACCCATGGATGTCGCCAGTCCCGCGACGGCGTTTTCGTCGCCCAAGGCCAGTCGAAGTGCCGGTTCGGCTCGCTGCACTGTCTCCGTGTCGTTGATCAGAGGTCCGGCGCTCCCCTTCATGATGTAACGCGGCATCCGATCCTGGGGCACGCCAGCCGCGACGGCGATGGCGTCGGTCACGCGCTTGATGCCGCTGATGAGCCTTTCGCGAACCGCAGGCTCGAACCAGCGAATGTTGACCTTTAGCGTGGCGGTGTCGGGAATTACGTTATTCGCGTTCCCCGCCTGAAACGAACCCACCGTCAACACGGAGGGCTCTTGCGGATCGATCGATTGGCTGACGAGCGACTGATACGCCACGATTGCCAGGGCACCGATCGTAATCGGGTCTTTGGCGTTCTGCGGGGCTGAGCCATGCCCGCCGACACCGGTGATGACCACATCGATCTGGTCGGTACCAGCGTTTCGCCGGCCCGCCTTGACCGACGCGGTTCCCGCCGAGTGCATGGGCGTGACGTGCGAAGCGATCAGCACGTCCGGCGGCGGGGATTTGTCGTACAAGCCGCCTTGCACCATTGCTCGCGCGCCTTCGATCAGTTCTTCCGCCGGCTGAGCGATGAGCACCAGCGTGCCCGACCAGTTGCCCTTGAGTTCGGCCATGATCTTGGCCACGCCGACCAAAAACACGACATGCGCATCGTGGCCGCAGGCATGCATCACCGGCGTGAGACTACCGCTGGCGGATGTGCCCGTCGCTCGGCTGGCATAAGGCAGACCCGTTTCTTCCAGCACCGGCAGCGCGTCCATATCGCTGCGAAACATAACCACCGGCCCGGGGCCGTTCTTCAAAATCCCTACGATGCCTGTTTTGCCGATGCCGGTATATGTTTCGTAACCATGCTTGCGAAATTCATCCGCCACGATGGCCGCTGTTCGCACCTCCTGAAATCCCAGTTCAGGATGCTGGTGCAAATCGAGGAACAAGTCGAGCAGCCGCTTTTCGTCTTGAGTTACAAGCTCGGCCACTTTTGTCGCCAACACTTGCTGCGACTGCGCCCAAGCCATGCTGGAAATGCCCAGGACTGCGAACATGAAAAAAGAGACCACAGGAACAGCTCGAAACAGGTGAGCGACTCTCGTTTTCATGGCAACTCCCAGGCTGCTAAACCAGATTTCCTTCCAACCGAGACAATGTAACGAAAGAAACTGCCTACGTGGTCTAAATTCCTCATTCCCATTGAATTCACACGGTTTGCACGCCGTCGGCCACCGCGACTTCGGTCACACGCGGCTGAGGCTTTTTGAGTATCACGCTCACCTCGCCGTTTCGTTCTTTGTAGGCCAGACGAATTTGTGAGATGTCGTCGATGCCTTTCAGGCGGGCATACTCTTCCAGGTCTTGCAGCGAAATGTGGTGCAGCAGTTGACGCGAGCTTTCCCTTGGCAAGCAAACTGTGGTCCAGAGTGGATTAGATTCTTAAAAAATATTTGCAAAACAGCAGCATCGCTTGCCGCTTGTCGTAATACTCGAATTGTAGGAGGTGTTGCGGACGTTCGTCCCCCACTCTCGTGGCCTCCTATAAAGGGCGTCCCAAGCCTTATCAGGCGGAACAGCGTGCTCGGCATGAGGCAGCTTTGCGCGCCGTGAGAATCAGGTCATGGAAAGGAAAATCGAAGAGGCGGAGGCAACGCGCGAGCCGTTGGCCTTGCGGTTGCTGATTACAACGCTCGTTGCCCAGCGAACTCACTTCTCGAAGGAGATTGAAGGCCGTTTTTTATGTTTATGTGGCAGACTGCGTGAAATCATTCGAGCCAGTACGCCAGCGTCGTGATGAAAGAATTGCCTGGCAATGGCAAAAAACCGTGTCGAGAAAATACTCGGCTCTAGGGACACCGGTTGCGTCAGCCGAAACACTTGATCGTCAAATGTGGCATCAATCACTGTTTCTCTGTGCTACGTCACCAACCCTTTCGTCACCATCATAAACACATCCTCCAGCGACGGGTCTTTCTCCGAAAAGCTCCGCACCCCGCATTTGTTATAGACAAGCTGCTGCAACAGCTCGTTCACCTGTTCGTCGTTCGCCTCCATCTCCACCACGCAGCTATTCACGTCGATGGCGACATTCCGCACATGGGGGCTGCTGCGAATGACCGAAAGCCCGACATCCATTCCGTTGACGAACCGCACTTCCACGGTGCGGTTGCCACGAATCCGCCGATAGACATCCTCGATTGGCCCGTGCATGAGCAGTTGCCCGCGCTCGATGATGCCAATCGACGTGCAGCAATCGGCCAGCTCCGACAAGATGTGGCTGCTGATGAGAATCGTCTTTCCCATCCGCTTCAATTCTTTGAAGAGCGCCTTCACTTCGATGCGGGCCCGCGGATCGAGGCCGCTCGTTGGCTCATCCAAGATCAGCACCGGCGGATCGTGAACCAGCGTCTTCGCCATGCACAGCCGCTGCTTCATCCCGCGCGACAAACCATTCACATAGTCGTCCCGCTTGTGGCCCAGGTCCAAAAGCTCCAGCACATCGTTGATAACCTGTTTGCGCTTGCCCTTGCCGATCTTGTAAGCCACCGCGAAAAAATCGAGAAACTCCCACACCTTCATCCCATCATAGACACCGAAATTATCGGGCATGTAGCCCACGCTCTGCCGCACTGCCATCGGGTTCTGCGTCACGCTATAGCCGTTGACGATTCCCTCCCCCCGGCTGGCCTTCAGCAGCGTCGCCAAAAAGCGAATTGTCGTGCTCTTGCCCGCGCCGTTCGGCCCGATGAAGCCAAACATCTCTCCCGCGCCAATCTTGAGATTCAACGACTCGACAGCGCGGAACTCGCCATAGTCCTTGCCAAAATCGATCAATTCAATCATTGCGATTCGTCTGCTTTCTGACTGCTGACTTCCGACCTCTGATCTCTGCCTCAATCACATTCCACCGGCTGCAGGCACTTGGGTATCGCGATCGATCCCGTCGGCGGGTGTCGTCGGGTCAAGCGGTGAGTCCAATATCTCGGGATCGACAAAATCCTCGGCCAAATTTTTGTCGGGCCGCGATGCCGGCAATGCCCCTCGCGCTAAATGCGCCAGCACCAGCGTATAGGTCCGGTTTTGCGGTGCTTCCGGAGTAATCTTCATCCCTGGCAGCCGCTGCTCGGTCCAACCCACCAGCCGTACATCCCCCGGCATCAATCGCAAGCGATCCGCCGCTAGGCGGGCCAAGCGTGTCAGCCGAATACCCACCAGCTTGTCGTCGCTTTGCGCTGGATCTTCGCTGGCCGTCCCGTCACGGTGGGCGAAAATCGGAATGCGATCCCACGCAGGCAGCCACACCGGCGGTGGCGAATCCAGCGAGACTCCTTTCTCTTTATCCAATGTCTGTGTCTCAGCTTTATGTGTTTCGACGAGCAACGGCTGAAATCGCAACACCGCGCTCGAAGCCGGATCGAGCCGCTCCACATAAGCCGCTTCGATCTCCATCCGCTGGCGTCCGCCACTCGCCCCGGCTGAAGCCGCTCGTCGAAACACGCCAATATCTCGAATCGTCAAATCGGTCGTATTGCTCACCGAGAATCCCCGCGCCTCATCCCCCACCAGCCGCAGCGTCTCGAGCGTCTTGTCGCTCGTTCCCAAACTCAGCATCTGCTCGCTGTGCACCATGCCCGTCGAGTTCGAGGACACTTGCACACCCGACAGCGCCGTCTCGCTCCCGCGTCGAAAAGCCACATCGGTATAGTTGCTGATCGCTAACAGCGACTCGTCTTGCTTGCCCGACGGAAAGGGGGCCGCCAGTGAACTCGGCTCGTCGAATGTCAACGCGTAACTGCTCGACAGAGACGTATAAAGCGCTGTGTAGCGCGTCAGGTGAGCCCGCTCGTAACCTCCCTGAATTTCCAGCACGGCTACTTCCGTGCGGCTGCGGGCAAACCCGATATCGAGCTGCGCCAGCCGAATCACCGCCCCCGCGCCGACGAGCGAAATCACCGGCGCGGCAATCCAGGCCCATTCCACCTTGCCAATCATCCAAAACACCAGCCAATTCAGCGGCACCAGCACCAACAAATAAACCACCAGCACCTTCATCACGAAATCTGCGCTGGGAATTTCGATCCCCGCCGCCTCCGTCAAAATTTTTCTGGCCGCGGTCGATGCGGCCCCTTGATCGTTCCAGGCGGCGACACCCGGCGGATCGGGCTTCGTCGCCTTGGGGTCGCGCATCAAGTCCTTGTGATATTTCTTCTCGTCATCCGGCCGCGTCGCGCCGTAACCGCAGAAGTGCCAATCGTCGATAGGCAACTGGATCGCGGCTGTGTCGGGACGCACCTTCACCGACTCCAATGTGTCGAACGGTGCTCGCCGCTCAAGTCGTCTCTGCTGAAACTGTGGTGCAGGCGCACTGGCCACCAAATCGGCCGCCCACTTGTCCTCTTCAAACGCAATGTCTCGCGTGAAATAGCGCAACGTCGAGCCAAGTCGCGCATCCAGCATCATCTGATTAAGACTCGGATCGTCCCACTTCACGGTCAGCATCGCCAGACTGTCATGATCGAACACGCGCCCCGGCTTTCGCAGCAACACCGAATTACAAAACCCGTCAAAATTCTTCCACTGTTTGATCCGCACATCCGTCAGCGGAAATCGCGTGATCGCAATCCGCCCGCTCCCTATCCGCCGTTCCACGACCAGCCCGCCTGTTCCCTCCATTTTCGTTCCCGCCGCGTGCAGTTGCAGTTCCACGCCCACCATCGGTCGCTCCTCGCTCACCACAACCTCCAGCAACTTCTCCCCCTTCGGCGGCTTGCCGTCCGTGGACTGCTTCCTGGCATCGTGCTTCAGCGAGAAGCGTTGATTGAGTTCCGCGAAATCCGCCTGCGTCAGCTTCGTCGTTTGCGACATCTCGCCGGGCAGAAACGGCGCGAGGAAAGAGCCGCGGAGCTTATCGAGCGAGTTTGGCCCGCTGATGATGAGTTGCCCGCCCCAATGAATCCAATCGACAAGTGCTTGCTGCTGCTGATCGGTCAGCACCGCCGGATCGACATCATCCCAAAACAGATACGCGATCGTCGTCCACGCCAGCGGATGGCTGGGCAGCGGGGCGCTCCGCTCCACCGTCGGCCGAAAAACATAGTAATACCGCAGCGTCTCCCCCTCCGTCGCCTCGACATCCGGCATCTTCACCGACAGCAGCTTATCGAAATGCGTGTATGCCGCCGGAGACGACGAACCGCTCGCCAGCACCACGATCAAATGCTCAAAATCGCGCAGCGAAGGGCAAACCATGGTGTTGAACACTTCCGCCCGCCCCGCCCGCAATCCGCGTATCTCGCTGCGCACCGAATAAACGCGTCCCAACTCCGGCTTCTTCCGCGGCACATAAAACATCGTTTCGATGCGTTTGAACTGCCCCTTCGGCAACACCGCCGGGCACCAACTCGATAACCGGGCCGTTGTCTCCTCCACCTCCAAGGGTTGATTCGTCGCCGTATATTCCGCGAACGTCGTCAACTCGCCGGGAAAATCGAAATTGTTCGTCTTCGCCGTCTCGCTAACGGCAATCCAATGCCCCGGCTTCACAAAAATCGGCGGCTGCTTGATCGATTGCGAGGGATCGTTGCTAGGCAGCATCCGCACTGCCAGCGGCTCAAAGTCGTCTTTAGGCTTTTCCAGCTTCTTCTTCCGCTTCTCCAGTTCCGCCAGCGTCTCTTCGTCGGTCTTCTTCTTTTCCTCGTCGGCCTGGGAGCTGTTCGAGGTTGTTCCACGCCAGTTGCAGCCGCTGCATCCCGAGAACGTCAAGCACGACAAGAGTGCCGCGAGGATTGCCAACGAGCGCCGATTCATCGGTTTTTTCTCATTCTGCTCAACATATTGCGCTCGCACTGCTAAACATTGCGCCCAGCGGCCCAGACTGATAAGTGTTCCGTACCTCAAGTTTACGAACCCCAGTGCCGTGGCGAAAGACAGGCCGCCGCGTTACGCATCCGGCAGTCGCCTAGCCATTTCCTCATATTCGGCCGGCGTGTCCACATCGAAAAAAGGATCGGCCCGTTCCGCGACCAGATCGTCGCAATGCAATTCCGTCACTTGACGCCTCTCGATAATCGCATTGAGCCCTTCATCGGCTTGCAGGCGAAACACCTCCGCCGCCAGCGGCCACGCCAACAACACCGGATGCCCGCGCTGGCCAGAAACGGCTGGCGCGAGAATCGCTTCGCAGGGGCTGGCCCGATGGCAATTGATAAGTCGATCAATAATTGCCGTCGCTAGCTGCGGCAAATCGGCGGGAGCGACAAGGAATGCATCGTTGTCGGTCGGCGAACATGTAACTCGAAGATGTTCCAATCCGGCCTGCAGCGAAGCCTTCATATCGGGCGGTGGCACTTCCGGCACAACAACATCGATGGCTTTGGACGACACCAAGGAACGGAGCAGCGCGATCAACTCCTCATCGCCCGGTCGAGCAACCACCACGATCCTCTCGACCCGGCTATTTTCCCACGCAGCAACCACATGAGCGACCAACGGCTTACCACAAAGCGGCAACAGCAACTTCGGCGTTCCCATCCGCCGACTGTGGCCGGCTGCGGGAATTAAAGCAAAATACCGGCTTACCATGTACCTATCGTAGCCATCTCACCCGCGTAGTCCTACGACCTACTGAGCCGTCCCATCCACCAGCAACAGTTCGTGCGCTCCCGCTTTCGCAAAGATTACAAACTGCACCTTCGCTTTTTCGTGTAAGGACTCAACGAATGTGCGAACCTTTGGCACCGCCTCCAGCCGACCGTTTGCTTCCGCAAGATTTTCATTTGCGTTCTGAATTGTTTTGCTTAAACGCTCCACGACCTGTCTAGCGTTATTCACGTTCCTCATCCACTCCCCTTGCGCTTGAAAGCTGGAAGGACGGTTTGTTAGTAATTGCTGTAGTCTGGATTGTGCCGTTTGGAGGTTCGATTGCGCACTATTCAAAGTATTCTTGGACTCTTGAGCCACTTTTTGTTGAGCATCATACAGTTCCTGAAGGCTAGGAATGGTTAGACCGAATTTCCGATTAGCCGCTTCCACATATTTCGGATTTAGCTGCACCTTGATGCTGCCTGTCTTCTCCAGCCGCAAATAACCTAGCTCCAGTTCCGGCCCTTTCATCTCCGTAAACTCAACTACTGCTGGCCTCGTGAATGCAAACGTGTCGGTAGTTCCGCGTAACTTTGCGCCCGCTGGAAAGTCGGTGAGTTGCTTCACTTTTATGAATAGCTTGCTAGTCGGCGGTGTATTTACCAGATCGAATTCGACAGCTTTCGGCTTTTCACGGTCCAACTCAATGACAAAAGCACCAGCTACCACCGGCTCTCGCAATTGAACCGTGCGAAACTCGGTTCCAACTGTCATTTCCAACAAACAGTTTGATAACTGTTGCCGCACTTCGATATCAGCCGGTGGCGCTGACCAAGCAAAAGTCAATTCACTCCCGTTACGTCGAATCTGTCCCACCAACAATTTCACCCCAGCATTTGACGCATCGTTGACTAATTCAATAGCCCAGACATTGCCTTCCGGCTGACTTTGTATTTGCAATTTCGAATTCGCTGGCAGCGTGGCAATTTCTGAATGCAACACAAAAACCATCGGCTCGCTCGGTTCTCGTGCGAGGCTGAACCATTTCACGGGGTCACTTGAGTCGAGCGAAGGCAGTCGCAAAAACCTTGGCGCTTCAGCAAACAATTCCACAACCTCTGGTTGCCTTACTATTTCTGGCGGTGGTTTCTCGATCGGCTGGGGCGCTTCTGAAATCGGCGTTGAGGGCAATTTTCTGGGACTCTCGTCTTTCGGTGGACTTGGATCGGGAGGACTTGGCCTAAGGGGAGCAGGCCTCGGTTCATCTTCTGGCAAACGTAAGCGGGGCTGAACTGGCTTCAACTCCGCTTGCGGTTCCGGCTGCCGCAGCTTGCCGCTGAAGCCCAAAAAATCCTGCCCCGTCAGATAAAAAACGATCATCACACCCATCGCCAACCCGGCAATGCCACCCACCACGATCCACGCGCTCGATAGCAACGAGGCGCTGTTACCTCGCCGTCCAACTCGCTTCACCGCACTATGACTCGTCACTTGCGGTGCTGGTGTCGGACTGCTCGCCTGCGCAAACGGTGTCCCCGCCTCTGGCAACTGCGGCATTTGCAGCCGCGCGGCACTCAACAGAGCATGCAACCGCTCGTCGTAAGCGGTCCGCCGCGACGAATCTAGCAATTGCACGCGAGCGGTCGCCACTTCCGTCAGCAGCCGTTGCGAAAATGCGGCTCTGGCACCGATTTTGAACGATTGCAGATGCTTCATCTGCCGGTCGGCGGCATTCTCGATGACGTTCCGATTCGGCTCGAAGAGTTGAATGCCCAGCAAGCGATAATGATTTGCCGGCTGCTCGCTCGGCGGAATGCCGAGCCAGGTGTAATAGGGATCGAATTGCTCGCCGCCCACGGCAAATTGCCCGCCGCAACGCGGGCACGCGAAGGCTTGGCCAGCCGCATGCGCTGTGTCCTGCATGGTCAATTGACAATGAGGGCATTGCATCGCGCGCACGCTTCTCCCGCCTCGAAATGTCCCGTTAGCCGTGAACGCACTGTCCCACCGCGTTCTACCCCTGCCACGGGGGACTGTCAATCGCTTTCGATTTTACCTTGTCGTGTCGCGGCGATTTACCGCAAAACATCCGCAAACGCAGCCTGCAGCTGGCCCAGACCGCGCTGCCCGGAGGGGCCATCCACGACAACATTAACCCGCACTTCGCTGGTGTTGATCATCTCGACATTCACGCCCGCATCGGACAGCGCCTTGAACATGCGAATCGCAACGCCGACATGCGTCCGCAGGCCGACGCCGCTGACGGTGAGCTTGGCGATGTTCGGGCTCGACGTCACTTGCTTGCAGCCGAGCGACTGGGCAATGCGGCTGGCGGCTTCGACGCTCTTCTTGAGTTGATCATGCGGAACGGTGAAGCTCAGCGTCGCCACGCCGGCGGCGGAAGGGTGGCTCTGCACGATCATATCCACAAAAATGCCCGCGGCGGCGACATCCTCAAACACCTTCGCCGCCAAACCCGGCTTATCCGGCACACCGCTAATCGTGACGCGGGCCTGCGAGCTATCGAGCGTCACATCGTCGATTGTGAGATCCTCCATATTCATGCTTTGGAGGCGAGCGACAACGGCGGCGGCGATTTCACCACGCGAGTTGCCGTTTCCAGCCGTCTCGTGCGCCCCCACACCTTCGGCTGCTCGCGGAGCGTGCGAACCAATTGGAAATTCCAGCTCCAACTCAAACGCCCGATGCACAATCCGCAGCGCCTCTTGCGCCCGCTCCCGGCTGACCAACACGGAAATTTTGATCTCGCTGGTTGTGATCATCTGAATGTTGATGCCCGCGTCGGCCAGCGAGCGAAACATCTTCTGGGCAACGCCCGTCTGTTTGGCCATTCCCAGCCCCACGACCGAAATTTTGGCCACGTTCGCGTCGCTGGTAATGCCTTCGGCCTCGACGATCTTGGCTGCCTCGCGAACAGCCTCGAGCGCCGTATCGAGTTCGTTTTGCGGCACCGTGAACGAAAAATCGGCCCGGCCCGATTCGCCAACATTCTGCACGATCATATCGACCGAGATATTCTTAGCCGCGATGCGAGAAAAAATCTCCAGGCTTGAGCCGGGCTTATCGAGAATCCCCTGCACCGTGATGCGGGCCTCGTCCTTCGTGATCGCCGCGCCACTCACCGGCAGATCGGGCCGCTCGGGGTCAGCCACGATCATCGTTCCCGGCTGATCGGTAAAGCTCGACCGCACATGGATCGGCACGTCGAATTTTTTACCGAACTCAATACTCCGGCTATGCATCACGCCGGCCCCCAGGCTGGCCAGCTCCAGCATTTCGTCATAGCTGATCCGGCCCACGCGGCGCGCCTCCGGCACGACGCGCGGATCAGTCGTATAAACGCCATCCACATCAGTGTAAATTTCGCAGGCATCAGCCCGCAGCACAGCCGCCAGGGCGACAGCCGTCGTATCGCTGCCGCCGCGGCCCAGCGTGGTGATGTTGAAATCGTCGTCGATCCCTTGGAAACCGGCAGCGATGACAATGTTGCCGTCGTCGAGCGACTTCCGCAGCCGAGCCGTCTCGATCGACTTGATACGAGCCTTGCGATAGCTCGCGTCGGTCTTCACCCCGATCTGAGCCCCCGTCAGGCTCAGCGCCTTGTTGCCGAGCGAATGAATCGCAATCGCCATCAGCGCGACGCTAACCTGCTCACCCGTCGAGAGGAGCATGTCCATTTCGCGGGCCGGCGGCCGGTCGGTGATTTTGGCCGCCAGCTCGAGCAAATCATCGGTCGTATCCCCCATCGCACTCACGACCATCACGACTTGATTCCCCTCCTGCTGGGCACGGATAGCCCGCCGCGCCGCGCGGAGGATTTTTTCGGGGTTAGCGACCGATGAGCCGCCGAATTTTTGCACGATCAAAGGCATGGGAGGGGGAAGGGCAGAGGACGGATGTCAGAGGTCGATAGGGACCGAACAGGACAGGCAAACCATCCAATTTCCTCACGGCATGGCGAGGCGTCCAGACCCCGCCCACGGTGATAGTTGCCAAACTTCTCCGCAGCAGGCGTTGGCGACCGATAGCGGAACCGAATTCCCCCTTATCGGCCCGTTGTTGGATTTCGGACATGCACCTACGATGCGGTTCGGCTTAGGATGGAATTCATGCCCGCGTGCCGTTTGATATTTTGTGAAAAATCGAGCCATTTCGCCTCCGTCGTGCGGGCCGAACTGGCCAGCGAATCGCCGCGCGTGGTCGAGACGCGCAGCTTGGCCGGTTGCCAGGCAGAGCTAGCCGCAGCTCCCCAATCGCTCGTGGCCATCGAAGCCACACCAACTAATCTGCCCGCTGTCGTTGCCTTTCTCGCGCAGCTTGGCACACAGTATCCGCAAGCCGCGGCTGTCGCTTTATTGGCCTGCGACGACGTCACCGCCCATCCATTGCACCAAGCCGGCGACTTGCTGGCCGAGGCCGGTGCCGTCGCCGTGTTTCGCTCCGTTTTGGAAGCACCCCGTCTGGCCAAAATGGCTCGCAACATGGCAGCTCTAACCGAGCCCGAAGAACTGCCAGTGAGCGAGTTTGTCGCACAACGGCTCCCCTGGCCAACCCACGCCACCAACCCAACAGCCGGGAGCTAAAAACTCCCTTTTCCTAGTCCACCTCCCGCCATCATCTCACCCGCTCAATAATCCATGTCCGCCTCCCCCTTCGCCGCTGATCTCGAAAAAGCCCTCGCCGAATTCAAAGACCCCGAAACGGGCCTCTCCCTCACCGGCCAAAAGCAGGTTCGCGATTTGTCCGTCGCGGGAACCACCGCCTCGTTCACACTCGCCCTCTCGACGCACTCCGCTCCCCTCTGGCAAGAAACGCAGCAGCGCCTGAACGATTTCATCCGCGCCCGCCTGCCCGCGCTCACCGATGTGAAGATCAACCTCGCCGTCCATCAGCGCCCGCCGCAAAAGCTCGGCCAGGTTGGCCTCACGGCGAAGAGCGTCATCGCCGTCGGCTCCGGTAAGGGTGGCGTCGGCAAAAGCACGATCGCCGCCTCGCTCGCCCTCGGCCTCAAGCGCGCCGGCAGCAAGGTCGGCCTGCTCGATACCGACGTCTATGGCCCCAGCATTCCGCACCTGCTCGGCCTCGAAGGCGCACCGCCGCCCGCAGTCGTCGATGGCAAGGTGCCACCCGTCCTGTTCGATGGCATGCCCGTCATGTCGATGGGCTTTCTGCTGCCGCCGGGCAAAGCCGTCGTCTGGCGCGGCCCGATGCTCCATTCCTACGTCACGCAGTTCCTCCGCGACGTCTCCTGGGGCGATCTCGACTATCTCATCATCGACATGCCCCCCGGCACCGGCGACATCGCCCTCTCCCTCTCGCAAGTCCTCCCCGTCACTGGCTCCGTCATCGTCTGCACGCCGCAGCAAGTCGCCCTGCTCGACGCTGAGCGGGCCATCTCGATGTTCCACACGGTGAACATTCCCATTCTCGGCATGGTCGAGAACATGAGCGGCTTCATCTGCGAAAGCTGCGGCAAACGCTACGACATTTTCGGCAGCGGCGGTGCCCGCGCAAAAGCCGAGGAGCTAAACGTCCCCTTCCTCGGCGAAGTCCCGCTCAACATGCAAATCCGCACCTCCGGCGACGCCGGCGACATGCTCTCCAACTTTAGCAACCCCATCGTCGGCCCCGCCCTCGAAAAAATCGTCTTCTCCCTCGTCCGCAACCTCGCCCAATCCGCCGCCTCCAGCCCCCCCATGATGCAACTGCCGATCCTCAAGTAGGCGTTAAAGGCCGCGGCAGTCTGGATCAACCTCAAACGCTTCGCGATCAGCCTGCTCAAGCAAGTGCATGACAAACGCAGCGTCGCCGACACTGCGGCTGGAACGAAAACTACCTCGCGCAAGTCCTTTTCGGCTCAACGAGTTAGTGTGCGATTGCCGTGCCCCCTCCCCCGCCTTTTCGCGTGCTCCCTTTCCCTTCCTTCACCTTCCCCACCTCTCTGTGCCTCCGCGCCTCTGTGTCTCTGTGTCTCTGTGTTAAATCCAGAGACTCCCCGTCCAAATGAACCGTTTTTCTTGCATACCATCCCCGCCTTGACTTTCGACCTCGGACTTTGGACCTTGGACCCTCTAACTTCTGACTCCTGCCCCCCGATTCCTGACTCCTGAACCCCGTCCCCTCTCCCGGTGCTCCCATGAAATTCGGCATGAACCTGCTCCTCTGGTCCGGCGAAATGAACGACGGAATGATCCCCGTCCTCAAAACGCTCAAAAACCTCGGTTACGATGGCGTCGAGCTCCCCATCTTCAACACCGACCTCGACTACGCCCACTGGGGCAAAATTCTCGATGGATTAGGCCTCGCCCGCACCGCCGTCACCATCCGCGGCGCGGAAGACAACCCCATCAGCCCCGACGCCAACATCCGCAAAAAAGGGATTGAAGGCACCAAGCGGGCCCTCGATTGCTGCGCCGCCGCCGGCTGCACCACGCTCGTCGGCCCGTTCCACTCCGCCCTCGGCCACTTCAGCGGTGCCGGCCCCACGTCCGACGAATGGAAGTGGGGCGTCGAAAGCATGCGGGCCGTCGCCGAGCACGCCGGCCAGGTCCAAGTCACCCTCGGCGTCGAATGCCTCAACCGCTTTGAAACCTACCTACTAAACACCCACGCCGACTCCGCCCGCTTCTGCCGCGAGGTAAATCACCCCCGCTGCCGCATGATGTACGACACCTTCCACTCCAACATCGAGGAAAAATCGATCCCTCTCGCCCTCGCCGCCTGTGCCGACATGCTCTGCCACGTCCACATCAGCGAAAACGACCGCAGCACCCCCGGCAAAGGCCTCGTCCGCTGGGCCCAAAATTTCGACGCCCTCCGCGCCATCGACTACAACGGCTGGCTCATGGTCGAAGCCTTCGGCCTCGCCCTCCCCGCCATCGCCGCCGCCACCAAAATCTGGCGTCGCATGTTCTCCACCGAAGAGCAACTCGCCTCCGACGCCCTCGCCTTCATGAAATCCGAAGTCGCCAAACGCTGGTCCTAACACCAGCCCGGCGCGCCAGCGAGGGATTCCGCTACCAACCCGACGCGCCAGCGAGGAATTCGTCTCACCAAAGTAGGTCGCTCAGGCCCTGAGCGATCAGCGTTACGAGCCAATCCTCAATCATCGACGCCCGACGCCCAACGCCCACACCAACCCGACGCTCGAGTTTTGTAGCCGCGATTTGCTCTCAATTGAGCCCCATTCAGAGATAGTCCGCTGGGTGGCCCAGGTTGCTTTGCAACCTGGGTCTGCAAGAGGCATCCCAACCAACGTCGATCCCTGGCGGCGATTTCGTTTCGTGAAGCCTCGTTGTGGCCGGTCTTCCGGCCGGGTGGAGCGAGCTTTGACCAATACTCCCTCAACCGACGATGGCCAAAAAAGCGAAATCGCTGGCCCGCCATTTGCACATGTACAAATGTTTCGATCAGACTGCCAATCTGGCAAGCCCCGTTCTCTCACAATTTGGTCGCCTTCACCAAACGGCCGCGGCAGCCAACCCAGCCGCCGCCCCGCTTCGTGTGCTGCCAGCCTTGGACTTACGACGCTAAAGAAACGCTAAAGTTGAGCGCCCCCGCTCAACCACCCAAACTCCGAACCCCATCACTCACAACAACTTACAAACCTCGCTACAGCCCCCGGCAGAAAAAACTTCCCAAACTTTAACGCCCCACCCGCTATCAAAGAACCCATCGCGCGGCCGACGGCCGCGCGATGCTGCCCAAAACACAGAAGCCACCAGCCGCCCCCCTTCGAGATCGATCACGTCTCAGCACAACGCTACCAGCCTCGGACCTAAAACCACTCACTTAAAGCTCCCACTAATCTCCCGCGTAACGACCACCTCCGTAATAAACGGATTATGCCCGGGATGCCGTCGGTGCTGCAAAACCCAGAACGCCTTCTGGCCAGGCGTGCCGTGGAAGCCGTCGAAGATGGTGTCGTCGTTATCGACGCCAAAATGATCGCGCATGGTATAGCGTAGCGTCGCCTTGTAAGTGGCCTTGTCCACGTCGCCACTGAAGGCCTCTAAAGTGGTCTTGCCACCTTGAAACTCCCGGCCGATGACGGCAATCAGCGTGAGCTCCGTTACCGGGAAATGAACCAGGGGAAAGGTCTTCAGGCCGGCGGCGTTGGTCAGCGTCTTGCGGCCCGCGAATGTGCCCGCGGTCGTCGCCTCGAGCGTATTGACATCGACGCGCCCCGCGGCGAATTGCTTTTTCATGGCCGCGTCGAAATCGCTGGTCGCGGCTTTTTGCCGCGCGGCAAAATCATCCGTCCCGGCAACTTTGTCGCTCAGGGGCGTGCCGTCGCCAAAGGTGAACGGAGCACCGGGGCTGTTGTTGGCCTTGAAGTCTTCAAACATGTCGTTGCCGATGGCCTGTGCCATGCCGAAAAGTTCGGCCCGCATCATGTTTTGCAATACAACGGTCGGGAGAAAATCGACATCCGCAACGGCCTTGGCTTCCTCGGGCGTCAGCGGAATGCGGGGAGGGTCGGCGGCGTCGAGATCGCTCTTGAGCAGATTGTCGAAGGCTTGGATCAGCAGGACTTTGGAGGTGAACGGGACGATCTCCACGCGACCGCCGGGCGTTGGGGCTGAATCGGCGACGACGATAACACGAACGGCCCGGTCGTGCTCATCGTCGCTCGATTTCGACGTGGACGACTCTTCACCGTGCGGGCGAATTCTGATCTGGGTTTGCTTGATACCAGCCTTTTCGAGTTGGCGGGCGACTTTATTGCAACGATGCGTGGAGAGTTTTAGGTTGTAGTCGCTCGCACCGACCTGGCTGGCAAAGCCATGCACCTTTACCTCGTGTGATTTGCCCTTGGCGAGCGGGGCGATCTTGTTGTTGATCGCTTCGACGTGGGCCGACTTGAGCGAGTCCTTGCTCATGTCGTCAAAATCGAAATTGAACAGCAGCAAATTCAGTAAGACATTTGGCCCGGCGAGCGGCCCCACTTCGACCTTCCCCGGCCCCGTTTCTCTGAACGTCATGAGACAATCCCCCTCTGCAAGTCCCGCGAACGCTGCTAGTCCCGCGAACGCTCCAATTGTATCCCCGTAGCGGGTCGGGTGGCACGTCCCCGAGGTCTGCCGAATGGCGTGCTGAAGCGACCGAGCGTCAACAGCAACACGCCGGCATCAATCTTCCCCAACGCAATTACTTTCTTGACACAGCACTTAAAAACGAGAGATAATCCTCATCTCATGCTGTCCCGCCTCGCCTCTCCCATCTTGGGCTGGAGTCCGTGCCATGCCTGCCCTCTCGCGCCGCCATGCAGGTTTTACGCTGGTTGAGCTGTTGGTTGTGATCGCTATCATTGGCGTCCTCGTGGCACTGTTGCTGCCGGCTGTGCAGTCTGCCCGGGAGTCCGCACGGCGAATGTCGTGCAGCAACAATATCAAACAGCTTGTTTTGGCGCTGAATCTGTATCACGACGCGCACCTCAAATTCCCGTATGGCACGCGCCGCGCGGGTACGAGCACGCTGAATCTGGCGCAAGGGAATGCCCCCTTCGGCGTGTCGTTCTATGTGCCCTTGCTGCCGTTCGCGGAACAGTCGGCGATCTTCGAACGCTGGCCGTGGGGTTCGGATGACGGCTACGCGAATTCTCCGAATCACGATTACTTGCGCAACGCGCCTTTGAATCTTAGCAATCAGAAAATTCCAAAATATGTGCGCTGCACTTCCAGCCCGATCGAGCCTTTCAATGGCTCTTTCGCGGGAAATCAATATCTCCCGTCCTACGTCGGCATCATGGGAGCGGTCGTCGATCAACCGGGGCGGTTCACGGAAATTCGCGTGCGGCCTTGCTGTAGCTGTTGCCCGACCCAAGCCAACAATGCACAAGTTAGCAATGGATTTGCTTCGGCGGGTGGAATGCTGCTGCACAACGAGAACACGCGAATCGCTACCTGCACCGATGGAACTTCGAACACGATGATTCTCGGCGAATGCTCCATGTTTGCCATCGATAGCGCGACGGGCGGCAATGTTCATATCGACGGTGGTTGGCCGCACGGCTGGGCCATGGGCTCCGGCCAGAACGGCCCGCTTGAATCCACCGCGGCCACAGCCACGATGGAGCGCTTCTATAACCTCACCTCCATCCGCTATCCCATCGGCACCCGCACCTACGGCCTGCCCGGCGTCTCCATCAATCACGGAGCCAACAATCCGCTCGTCTCCGCCCATCCCAATGGCATCATGTCCGGCTGGACCGACGGCGGCGTCCGCTTCCTCACCAACAACACCGACCTCGTCGTGCTGAAACTAATCGCCACGCGCGATGACGGCGTCGCCGTCACGATCGAGTAGTAGCGGCAGCAAATGGCGAGCGGGGGACGTAAGTCTCCTGGTAACTCAGCGACAGAAATTATGTCCCGTTCCCTTTCATGACAATCGCCCGAAGTCGAATGTCTCTTCCGTTCCAATCCCTATTGCTCGCGCTGGCCCTACTCTCAACAGCCGGATGTTTGGGAAAATCACAACCGACCGGAACGGTTTCCGGCAAGGTTTCCTACAACGGCAAACCCGTTCCCGCCGGATGTCTCGTCACATTCATATCGGATCAGGGAGTTGCTGCTCTCGGAACCGTGGACGCCAGCGGAAGGTACCAGTTGATGTTCGCCGGCAAGCCCAATGTTCCGGCCCTGCCATACAACATTTCAGTAACTTTCCCCGGTGTGGTCGGCCCCGAAATGACGGACGAAGACGAGCGTAAATACATGGCCGGCGATCCCGCGACCATCGCCAAATTCGCTCGCAAGGTGCCGACCGCTCCCATTCCCAAAAAATATGCCGACGAATTCAATAGCGGCCTTTCGTTTCAAATCAAAGCCGGCACCAACTCCTTCGACATCGATCTTCAATAGGACGACCTGCCTACTGGCCACGCCGGGTGGCACGTCTCTGAGGTACTCCGAAGGGCGTGCGAGGCTCTCCAAGTGCTCTCAGCATTGTCAGGTGCCGCAGTCTCCGCCATTGCGAACGAAGCAAACACCGGCAACCTCTTCCAACAATCATCCAACTCGCCACTCGGGCTGGGTCTCCTGATCCCCAGAACGCACGAATCTACGCGAGACGCTCCTTGCGCCACCACCTTGCACCGCCTCGTTACCAATTGGGCTTATCGCCCCCATAACCAAATCTTCTTATCCAGCCTTTTTCCATTTGTAATGCTCCCCAACCATTGCGGCCACGCTTGGCGATCACTACAATTACAGTAAGCAACGGCGGCCCAAACGACTTGATTCAAAGTTTTCTCGGAGGCTTGCCATGGTTCGCAGGTCGCTTCTGCGCCCGCGCGGAATTGCAAATTCTGGATTCACGCTCGTCGAGCTGCTGGTGGTCATCGCCATCATCGGCGTGCTGGTCGCGCTCTTGCTCCCCGCGGTCCAATCGGCCCGCGAAGCGGCTCGCCGGATCAAATGCACCAACAACGTGCGGCAGCTCGGCCTTGCCGTTCACAATTTTGAAGACAACTTCAAAACCCTGCCCCCCGGCGTCATCAACCTGGGCACCAGCGGAACCACTGCGCCCGTTCCCGACATCCAGCCCTATCTCCGCGTCGGCGCGTCGGGCACGAACGTGACCGATTACACCAAACACAGTTTCCTTTCGATCATCTTGCCCTATTTGGAGCAAGCCAACGTCCTCGTCGCGGCCGCCGGCGGATACAACTATCGCCTCGATTGGAACGAAGGCACAAACAAAATCGCCGATGTCACGCGCATCCCCGTCTATGAGTGCCCCTCGGTAGGCAGCAAGCATTTTGTCAATCCGAACATGGTGGACCCTTCGTTCTTCCCCGCCACGTCCGACTATTGGCCGGTCACCCGCGGCAACACCAACCAAGTCGTGTGGGAAGGGCTCGGCATGGGCTATCCAGGCTCCGGCGGCAGCGACGCGGTCAACGCCTGCCTCAACGCCAACCGCAACACGCGAATGGCCCAAATCACCGACGGCCTCAGCAACACGCTCATGCTCGGTGAATCCGGCGCGCGGCACGAAGGCTGGGTCGGCGGCAAGCGCTATGCTGACTCCGGCGGCAATCCCGGCCAATCGAACTGGGGTGTCCGCGGTGCCTGGGCCTCCGAAAGCAACAACATCGTCTGCGCCGGCGTTACCGGACCAGTCCAGCCCGGTGTTCCACCTTCCAAAATTACCACTGCCGCCCAACTCAGCGGTGCCGTCACGATCAACGGCTGGAACCAAGGCGAGATGTACGGCTTTCACCCCGGCGGCTGCACGATCACCATGGGCGACGGCTCCACCCGCTTGTTGCCCACCACAACCTCAATGGCCGTTTTACAAAAACTAGCCGCCCGCGCCGATGGTTACGGCATCAATGAATGAAGCGAGGGGATGCACTGGTAGCACAACCCGGGTGGCACGTCTCTGAGGCGCTCCGAAAGGCGTGCTAAGCGCCGGGTGCCACCGACTCCGGCAGTGCCAACCGAAGCGAACACCGGTAATCTCTTCCAACAATCATCCAACTCGCTATTCGGGCTAGGTCTCCTCATCCCCAGAACACACGAATCTACGCGAAACGTTCCTTAAGTCCCGTTTACGAGACTTTCTCGTTTTAGCCCTGCGATTCATCGCAGAGTCCGCCTTCAGCCCGCTGTGAATCTCAGGCCCGGAGGGCCGACAAGAAGTAGCCCCAACCGTCAGGTTGGGGTCACGTCCAGCATTCCAAATCATTCCGAGGCCCGTAGGGCCGACACCGTTTAATATTTCCCTCATTCAATATCCGAATTTTTTCGTGTCGGGCACCGCCGCGCAGCGGTGGTCGGCTTCGAATTTCGTGCTTCCTCCCCACCCGCCTTGCTGCCCTCCGCCCCGCCCTGCGTTAAGTTATTGTTCAAATGGTAAGTCTGGAGCATCTGAAATTGCAGACGACGCATTTTTGCCGCTCACTTTTTGAACAATAGAAAACAAAGGAAGCAAAGTTCGAATTACGCTCCCCTTCTTTGCTTCCTTTGCTCCCTACTGTTCATTTGTTTGGAATTCGCGTTGCCGCATCCCGCCTGTCCTCGTTGCGCATTCATTGAAGGAACCATCCCCCATGCCCCATCATCTCAGTGCTATCGTCGCCCTCACGTTGGCCCTCGCCGCCAACCTCTCCCTCGCCGCCCCGCCCGAAACCGTCAAGCCACAAATTATATCAGTCACGAAAATCTGGGACCAAGGCGAGCACAACGCCTTCACCGACCTGATCCGCTGGCACGACAAGTGGTACTGCTCGTTCCGCGAGTCAGAGGCTCATGTTGGCGGCGACGGCAATCTCCGCGTCCTCGTATCCAGCGACGGCGACAAATGGGAATCGGCCGCCCTCATCAGCGAAAAGGGCATCGACCTCCGCGATCCCAAACTCTCGATCACGCCCGACGATCGGCTGATGATCGTCGCCGGCGGCTCCGTCTATGGAGGCACCAAAGTGCTCAAGACCCGCCAGCCGCGAGTTTGCTTCTCGAAAGATGGCCGCGAGTGGAGCGCTCCGCAGCGAGTCCTCGAAGATGGCGACTGGCTCTGGCGCGTCACTTGGCACGGTGGCAAGGCCTACGGCGTGTGCTACGACGCCAGCGAGCGCGCCTCCCCCGCCTCCAAAACAGCCGCCGAAGCCGGCAAAGCCGAGCCCGGCGCGGCCGATTGGAAGCTCCGGCTGGTCAGCAGCAGCGACGGCGTGAAGTACGACCTGATTACCCACCTCGACGTCCCCGGCGCGCCCAACGAAACCACCATCCGCTTCCTCCCCGACGGCGAAATGATCGCCATCGTCCGCCGCGAAGAAGGCAGCAAGCTCGGCTGGATCGGCCGCAGCAAAGCCCCGTACAAAGAGTGGACGTTCAAAGAAACTGAGCATCGATTCGGCGGTCCGAACTTTATCCAACTGCCCGACGGCTCCCTCTGGGCCGGCAGCCGTAGCTATCCGGGTGGCGCGAAAACCGTGCTCGCCAAAATGACCCCCGCCGGCGGTTACGAACCCGTCCTCACCTTCCCCAGCAGCGGCGACAACAGCTATCCCGGCTTCGTCTGGCACGACGGTCTCTTGTGGATGAGCTACTACTCGTCGCACGAGGGTAAAACGTCGATCTATCTCGCCAAAATCAAAGTCCCGCTCGAAGCCGCCAAAATCGGCTCCCGCACGCAGCCGCTGCTCGACGACCATTTGATCGACAGCTTCAGCGGCACTGCCCAGCTCGTTGCCCAAAAGCCCACGCCGCGCGAAGTCGTGCTCACGGCTGACAAACCCTGGGAAGGCAACACCAGCGCCTACTACATCGTCTTTCGCGACGGCGACAAGTTCCGCATGTACTATCGCGGCTCCCACTTCATCGAAGCGACCAAGATGAACGGCCATCGCGAGGTCGTCTGTTACGCCGAAAGCACCGACGGCATCCACTTCACCAAGCCCGAACTCGGCCTCTTCGAGTTTGAAGGTTCCAAGCAGAACAACATCGTCTGGGACGGCCCCGGCACGCACTGCTTCACCCCCTTCCTCGACAAGAATCCCGCCGCTAAGCCCGACGAAAAATACAAGGCCGTTACGTTCTCAAAACCCGGCCTCTTGGCTCTCGGCTCCCCCGACGGCATTCACTGGAAGCTGCTCGCCGAAAAACCGGTCATCACGAAGGGAATTTTCGACTCGCAAAACCTCGCCTTCTGGGATCCCAGTATCGGCAAGTACCGCGAATACCACCGCGCCCTCCGCAACCGCGTCCGCGACATCATGACCGCCACCACCGACGATTTCCTCAACTGGCCTGATCCGACTTGGCTCGACTATCCAGATAGCCAGCCTGAACACCTCTACACCAACACCGTGCAGAACTATCCCGGCCAGCCCGAAATCCTCATTGGCTTCCCCACGCGATTTTTGCCCAAGACGCAGCAAACTGAACCCATCTTCATGGTCAGTCGCGACGGTCTCACCTTTCGCCGCTACGCCGACGCCGTCATTCCCCCCACCTCCACCGCCAATCGCGACGGCAACCGCAGCAACTACATGGCCTGGGGCCTCGTGCAACTATCTGGCGACAAAGATTGGTCGGTCTATGCCAAGGAAGCCTACTACACCGGCCCCGGCAGCCGCCTCCGCCGCTTCACCTACCGCGCCGACGGCCTCGTTGCTCTCAATGCGAGTGATCGCGGCGGCGCAGCCCTCACCCGTCCCCTCGAATTCACCGGCACCAAGCTCACCCTCAACTACAAAGCCGCGCCGAAGGGCTCGATCCGCGTCGAACTCCAAGAACCCTCCGGAAAACCCATCCCCGGCTTCACCTCCGCCGACTGCCAACCCCTCACCTCCGACGACCCCTCCGCCACCATAAGCTGGACCAACAATTCCAATCTCGCCTCCCTTACCAACCAACCCCTCCGTGTGCGGTTTGTCCTCAACGACGCAGACCTATTTGCATTTCGCTTTGAATAGAGCCAGGAGAGACTGTTAAAAGATGGCGCTCAATTGCAGCGATTTGCCATGCTCAGACACTTTCCCTACGGTCCTTCCACCTCCAACACCACATCATTCTTCCCCGGCTTAATCTCCACGACCAACCCGCTGGTCACAAACCCCGAATATTTCGCAGCCACTTTGGGTTTTGGCATCGGCTTATCCGGATCCGGCGAAAGCGGCGGCGAGATCGCTACGCGATGTTTCCCTGGCAGCGCCCCATCATCCGCGCCAAACGTCGAAATCTTGAACGAACCATCCGGTTGAATTTCTCCAATGCCGCTGGTCTTCGCCCCTTCCAGTTCAAACGACACCGAGTATCCCGCCAGCACACCGGCATCGCTCCCATTCTTCAGCTTCACCTTGCCATTCACCGGCGCAGTCGCACTCCCTCCGCAGCCAGCCAACACAGCCAGCCCAACAATCATTGCAACGAAAAACTTCATTTGGTTCCTTCGTTAGACTCACTCAAACGTAATCGCATTCCCATCAAACCGATGGGCCATATACCCCAGCGTCGTCAAATCGATCTCGTTACGCAGCGCCCGCACGCTCCCATCCCCCAGCACGAACTGACATACGCCCGGGTGCCAGCTTCCAAAGTTTCCTGAAGCCGTTTGCGGGTTTCGCACCAGCGGCGCTCCCGTTCCTGCCTTCTTGAACGAGTTGCCGTGGTCCCCGTTATAGATCGAGCCTTCCATGTTTAGGTTTTTGACCCCGACGTGCTTCTCGCCGATGAACAGCGTATTGCTGATGCCATCGGTGATCATCGACATCCGCATCGGGTAGGGGCCCTTGTACCAGAACACGCCGTTTGCCGCGGTCTCCTGTGTGTAGAGCGTGCCGCTGAAGACACCGTTCTCATAATAATCTCCCGTTCCGGCGGGTGTGCCCGAATTGGCTGTGTAGTCGCCCACGGCACCGGGAATATGCGGCCGCGTGCCGTCTTGATGCACGTCCCCGCCCAGGCTCTTCTTCGGCGGAGACCGTCGCGTTGGGCACGTATAAACCTTCAGCGTTGCCTCCCGCACTTCAGGAACCTGGTCGTAATACTGCTTCGTCATCACCCACTGATTGAACAGGTTCGACTGCTCCAAATATGGCAGCAGCAGCACCGCCCACGTCTCGCGCGTGTCCAGCCGCGAGTACGGCACGGTGTTATAGACATCGTTAAAGCTGTGGACGGCCAAGCCCACCTGTTTCAGATGGTTGCCGCATTGAATCCTTCGCGACGACTCCCGCGCCTGCTGCACCGCCGGCAACAGCAGCGCCACCAGCACGCCAATAATCGCGATCACTACCAGCAGCTCAACCAGCGTAAAACCCATCCGCTTGATCCCACTCATCGGCCTCACCCCTTTCCTCAACCACAACACATCCCAACGACCATTCCCCACCATGCTACCAGTCCCTTCGCGCCAATATCAAGTTATTACACCCAGGCCATCCAGCTAAATACTACGGCAAGCGGGAGGCGTAAGCCTCCCGGTATTCTCCACTTTCTTCGAGCCCGCCGAATGTAGGCCCCTTGCTCCGCAAGGGCCAGACGATGCAGACGATATTGTTGCGCGCGGGTGCCACTGGCTTGCCAGTGCCAAGCCGAAACCAAGCCCCATCGCCCCTTCCAGCCATCTTCCAACACACCATTCTTGGCTGGCGTTGACAACTCAAGTGCCACTTTTTTCAAGAGGATCTTCTGTCCCCAACTCGGTAAGCATTGTTACTTCCCCGCCCTCCCCAAGTTCAGCTCCAAGAGCTTCCCCAGCAGCTCATCATCACTCACAGTGGCCGGCCACCCATAAGCGGCAAACACTGCCTCATCCAGCTTGCGGTGGGCCAAATCGAGCCACGCCGGTCGGGCGTTATACAAATTCGTCAGCGTCCGCTTCTTCAATTCCTTCGCACACGCCTCATCCCTCGCCACCACCCGCGGATACTGAACCGTACCAATCTGGCCCTGCTTAGCCCCGGCGTCCACGCCGGCATCCGCCGCGTGGTCGCGGCGGTTAACTGGCCCGTCTACAGGCCGTGCAACCGGCAACGAGTCGATATACCACCCCCACGGCCCCTCCACCAAACCGGGAAACTCCAACACCTCCATCCGCGTCCACTCCGGCGGATTCAACCAATTATTCCGCAACCGATCCAACTCCCAGCCGCAAACCTGACGGTCAGCTCATTCGTTGTTGTCAGTCCCGAAATAGATAGCGGTCTTATCTAAGAAGTCAGGCTTGAGGGACGAAGCCAAGCCAAGTTGACGGATTCCGTTGGCCTTTTCTAACAGTGTCGAAAATGGCAAGAATCCGCAGATCTCCGACAAGGGGCGATCGCGCAATTGAAAAGTTGGACGCAAAATTTCCGTCTCGACTTTATCTTGCCGTTCATCAGGTGCCACGAGGAAGAGCCGTATTTCAAGGTTCGGTTGAAGCGAGATCAGGTCGCTCATTCTCAGCAATCCCGAGTAAATCGACGTCGTGGATTCGACTTCAAATGCTGCGACGATCGCGTTTCCTTTCAACCAAAGGACGTCGATTAGCTCGATTGTGCGGTTGGTGGCATTGTTGAATTGCGTTGGTAGCGTTGAGGCCATTCTAGGCAGCGATCCGAGTGCAGTTCCTTGCCAACATCGACTTCGATCATTTCTTGCTACCCAAATGTCCAGCCCCATTTCTGAGCCAAGTCGCAGTAGTTCGTATTGAATCTCTGTGTGCTTTGACGGCTGCGCTGACGTTAATAGCTCGTTCTGTTCATTGTCAGACCGTGACTGCTCGTCGTCAATTTCAGGAACGGTTACATGTGTTTCAACCGATTTTCCACTTCGCTTACTTTCCGCTGAGAATAACACTTTCCGCGCGAGTTGCTTTGCATCCACGGGACGTGAAACCGGGGACCGCTCTGCTGCCTGTAACATCGACAAGATGAAATCGCCATCCGTTACAGCAAGTCCCCTTGGACTTGTCCGAACTATACCCTGATACTTTCCACGATCTAATGCATTTCGATAGAATTCAACCTTGCCCTCAAGCTGTTCCATCGGCAGGCCTATTTCTGGGTCTAAGAGAACGATCGGACGCACGGCCAAGCGAACTGGAAACTCAGCCTCGGACCAAACCTGTGCACCATCATTTGATGGGCCGAGCACTTCGAGAGCACCCACCCATCGTTTTACACCAGTCAAATAGCAAAGCAGCACGTCGCCAGCCTGGATTCTACTTACAGTTTTTGTGGCACGTTTATTGAATCCTGTCAGCACTGCGCCCGCATCGCGGAACTCACGCCAGGTGGTGCCGGTAAAAAGATCAATCCAATAATTCATCAAAGGATTCCTGGTGATTGAAACTGAGTTTGATGCCCAAAACGCCCCTTCATCCACACGTCCGCCCAGCTCTGCCCACCTTCCGTCTTGCTCACGCCCCGCTCGAAGCAATACCACGTTCCCTCAGGATCGGCCTCCGCCGGTTTCGGCTGCCCCAGCATCTCGCACAAGTCCAGAAAGTGCTGCTGACACGCCGAGCGTTCCGAGAGCGTCGCGGCTTGCCACTTGGCGATGAATTGTTGCGGCGTCAATGTCGTGGCGCTCACTCTTGAGTGACTAACCTGATTGGGTGGTGCCCCATTCTGGCCATCCCCCGCCCCAAATTCCAGGCGTATCCATCATTTGCTCCACTCGCCCGCCCACCCCCGGCCCGCCCAAAAAATCTTCCAAAATCGTAACTCTTTAGTCGTTTGAGGTTGATCTTGGTGGTTTATGGTGGAGTGGCTTATGACTTGGGAAGTTCGCAACACGACGAGCGACCTGGGTCATGGCAAACAGTGCTGTTCAACTTCCGGTGGTGGTCGGGCCGAGCCTG
>JANNTN010000314.1:0-5284 GCA_031394445.1 Anatilimnocola sp. | reverse complement strand
CGGGCGGCAGCGGCTCGTTCAGCGGCGGTGTGATCGTCATGCGGCGCGAGCCTCCGCGCCTTCCTTCTTGAACAGGTCGCGGAAGACGGGATAAATCTGTCAATTCCTGGTGTGCCTGGGCCAGATTGCCGAGCGCGGTGGCATAGTCGGTGTTTTCTGGATTTTGCGATTTGCGTGTGGCGACAATCTGTGCGAAGAGACGGCGAGCCTCCGTTTTTTGGCCGGTCTGCAGATACAACCCGGCAAGATTATTAAGAGAGGTCAAGGTGTCCGCGTGGTCTGATCCGAGAGCCTGCTGATGAATGGCGAGTGCTTGCTGGAGCCGCTGAATGGCTTGCGGAAAATCACCCAGCGACTGGTCGCAGCCCGCCAAGTTATTGAGTGCGATCGCATAATGGAGGTGGTTGCGGCCGTAGCGTTGTTCGATCGTGTGAGCCACGTCGAGCAGAGCGGGGCGAGCTTTTTCATAACGTCCTTGTGCCAGCCACAGGGAGGCAAGATCGCTGCGGCAGGATAAATGAGCCAGATCGGCCTGGCCAAAGAGTTGCCGCGACATTTCAACGGCACGAACGAGCGAGATTTCGGCCTGCTCGTATTGGCCGGTGGAATACGCCAGTGCTCCTTGGCGGTTGAGCGCGGCCAGAGTGAGAGGATGTTCGCCAGGAAAAATGGAAGCGGATTGCTGCTCGGCTTGGGTCAATGATTGGCCGGCGGATGCGAAATCAAAATTCGCCTGGTAGAGGTCCGCGAGTTGGAGCAGGTGTTTGACTCGCTGCGAAGACGCGGCTGGCAAGACTTTGTCGTAAGCCGCTAATGCGGTGCGGTATCGCTGGAGCGCTTCTGGAGACTTGCCTGTACTGAATGACGCGAGCGAGGCTTCCATTTCTTGTTCGGCGGCGTCGAGGCGGGCGCGGTCGGCAGGGGCAAGCCTGACAATGAGTTGCTGTTCGTGCTCGTGTTGGGCAGCGTCGCGAATTTGCCAGTTTGAATCACCACTGGTGGCAGGATTCTTAGCGGAAGGGTCTTGGCCGAGTGTCGCGTGAAGCGAGAGAAGGCAAATAGCCAATGAGTGCAAGGCGAGAATGTGCAAACGCGGGGAGTTTGGCGGAAGGAATCGGCCGTCGAATGGATGCGGGCAGCGTCTCATTGTCAGATTACATTCAATGGCGAAATGCTAGGGGCGGGGCACGACGTTGAGCTGGATCACGCTTTCGCTGGCTCGGGGAGTGGAACGGGAAACAATATTAGCGGCACGCTCGGAAGTGCGGAGTAGCTCGGTGGGTTCAAGCAGCGCGATGGCGGGGCCGCGGCTTTGGCCGATTTCAGCGTCCCACGGCTGAGTCAGTGCTACCGCCCAGAGATATTCGCTGCCATCACTCTGGCTGACTTCGATGGAGTAATCGTCCTGGCCGGGGACCGTGAGTGATTGGCCGGCGCGGAGGAAATGGTCTTGCTCGCGGTTACTGGGAAACAACAAGGTTGCCGCGCCGGCAGCATCGACATGCCAGATGCCGACGTAGCAATCGACCTCGCTGTGGAGTCGCACCGCGATGGCCTGTCCGTCGGGCAACTGGACCGCGGATTCGTTGGGATGGCCGACGATTTCGAACTGGAGCGGAAAATCGTGCCGCGGCGCGTGTCCGACCAGGCTGGCGGCTTTTTTTTCAGGTGAGTTTTGGCGACCCGACTGTAGAAATAGCGCGGAGCAGAGGAGCAACAAGCCGATGGCGCTTGCGCCCGCGATGACGGCCAGCTTAGGCCAAGTGGTTGGGGGCGCAGGTCGCGTATCCCAGGATTCGAGGGCAGCGGCTAGGCTTTCGGCAGAGTCGTAGCGCTGCTGCGGATCGACCGCGAGTGCTTTGAGACAAATGCTGGCGAGAGGATGAGGGATGTCGATGGAGTTGAGCGCTGCAGCGTCGATGATTCCTTCCTCGGCCTGATTCATGATGTCGGCCGCCGATTCTCCCTGGCGAGGCGGGCGGCCGACTAACAAGTCGTAAAGTACGGCTCCTAATCCATAGACATCGGTGCGGCTGCCAATTTTGGCCATGTCGCCGTTGGCCTGTTCGGGTGCCATGTAGAGAAACGTGCCGGCGACGCGCGATTTGGAATCGTCCGGAGAAGTCCACGCCGATCGCTGTCGGGCCAAGCCAAAATCGATCAGCCGGGGCTGGCCATGTTGATCGATCAGGATGTTGCCTGGTTTCAAATCGAGGTGATTGATGCCGTGGGCATGCGCGGCGGCGACGGCGCGGGCGATCTTGGCAACGACTTCGGCGGCGCGCTGCGGAGAAGGCCGCTGCGAGCGGGTTAGTTCCCGCAGGTTTCGACCAGGTACATAATCGAGGACGACATAGGGGCAGTTGTCGTGAAATCCCAGGTCATGAACGCGAATGAGATTGGGATGATCGAGCTGCGCGAGTGCGCGGGCCTCGGCGATGAGCGCATGACGCTCTTGTTCGCTGCTCCCAGAGACGGGATGGCCCAGCTTGATCGCCAATTCTTGCCGCAACTCGGGGTGCATCGCCCGAAACACGCGACCTTGCCCACCCTGATCGAGCGTGGCCAGGATGCGATACTTGTCGATGTGCGTTAGCTCGGCCGGTTTGTCTTGCGTGTTGGAGTTGGCAGGCTGTGAGAGCGGGAGCGTTTCGTGCAGGCGATGGCTCGTTTGAGCATCGATGCGTGCCAAGACGGAAGGGAGTCGGTCCGATTGTGTGGGGAACCGGCGGAGGTATTCGTCGTGCGTCGGATGATCGCCAAACCAGCGGCGGACGCGATATTCCTCGCCGATCAATTCAGCCGGGGGATCGGACCAGTCCAGCAAATCGGCAAAGCGCTCGGCATAATCGTCGAGGCGGGGAAAGCGTGGCCAGGCTGTGTCGCCCGCGGTGAGTGCGTCATTGATGGAGGCCGTTTCCGCGGATGCCGAGCGGGCATCGTTGCGCCAACGATGCCAAAAGTCGATCATCAGAAGCTCGCAAACCAATTTGGGCCGGGCGGTGGCCGGCGCTAACGGCTGGGCTAGCTCGTCGATGACGCTCCGCAGATCGGGCGGCTTTCCCGTCTGCCAAGCGTGTTCGAATTTTTCGAGTGCGTCGTCGATTTCCACGGCTGATTACCAACGGCAGCATGTGAAGGAAATTGGAAACTCGCCGGTCTGATAGAGTATATGCAGAAACGGCCGCCAAACCCGACAAGCGCGTGGACTTCCGCGGAAAATGCGAGGCTTGGCGGGCGAATTGGACTACTATGTTGGTTTCCGCATCGCTGGCCTGTCGGGTATTCGACCTGAAAGTGCATTTACTCAATACGATCGAGTGAACGAAGCGTGGAGTAATTCCCATGTTGATTTTCCGGCTATTTGCGATTGGCAGTTCGCTGTTGGCAATATGCAGCAGCGGGTTGGCTCAGCAGGTCGAAGCAACAACTCCGGTGCGAAGCCCAGAAACACAACGCAGCGCTACAACGCAGCCGCTGACACCGAACTGGAACCTGGGCGATAAATGGACCGTAGAGGCCGCCGGCCGTTCGGTACAAACTCGCCGGGGTGGCGAATTGCCGATGCTGAAGCCCATCCAATGGCAATTTGCATTGTCGCGATTCGAGAAGTCGCTGACGCACGATTGCTTCCGAGTAGAAGTTCGCTGCTTAGAGAGTGTTGATGGTCATCCGTTGACGATCCTGTGGGTCGATCGTGATACGCGAGCCCTGCGGCAGGTTACGACTGAAATTCCAGTGCCGGGCGGATTTCAGCAAATGACGGTCAGCTACGAGTTTGAGAATGGGCAGCCCGGCCCCGTGCTCGGTCCGCTCACTGCGTTGCCGATTGATCTGCCGGCAACACTGACGACTAACGCGAAAAGGCTGGAAGCTTTTCAATACACGGCTTCGATCGGCCCGCCGGGAAAGAAAGAAATTGGCGACCTGGCGTTTGCCCACGATGTGGAGCGGCATGTCGCACCGATCGCGGCGGCCGAGGTGCGTCAGTTGATGGTTGGGACATTTGCAAAATCGCTGGAAGGTGGCGCGGCCGCCAAAGCACTTAGCGACGAGGCACTAGTTGAGCGACCGGTGACGGAGGTGCGGCTCAAATCTGCCAATCGTGAGATTCGCCAGTTGTGGCAGACGGGAAATCCTTGGCCGATTTATTGCGACAACGGCTATTGTGTCAGCCGTCTCGTTTCTCATTCAGCCGCAGCCGGTGCGAAGGAGCAGCCATGAGTGCATTTGCTCGAACGACGACGCTGTGCATCTTGTTCGTAATGGCCGTTATAACGCTGCCGGTGCATGGCCAAACCGACGAGGCGGCTGCGCGCCGGATTCCGTGGTCGGGCTATTGGTTTCCCACGGCCAAGGGTGAGTTGCTGGAGCCGCTGCGGAAATACGACGCACTTACGGGAAGCAACGCCTTTCAGTGGGAGCTCCGTCGAAATCCTCCCGGTGCGAATGTGCCGGCCTGGCATGGTTACTGCCACGGTTGGGCCGCCGCGTCGGTGCTGGAGCAGGAGCCAACACAGGGGCTCATGGCTACCGCTCGCGGTGGGAACATATCGCTCGGAGTTGCGGACCAAAAAGGCTGGTATGCGGCCTGTCATACGGGAGACGCGGCCAATTGGTTTGGCGACCGGTACGGCGACGGCCAGGGGAGCGAGGATCCCAACGATTTGCGGCCAGACGTCCTGTGGCAACTGCTGAAGATGTTTATCAAGGACCAGGGAGTGCCGCTGATCATGGATTTGGATCCTGGGCCGGAGGTGTGGAACTATCCGGTCTATGCCTATCGCATCGAGTATCGGCCGAATCCGAATGGCGGCGGTTGGCAATCGGCTCAACTGAGCCTGTGGGCGGCTGACGATGCGGTGCCGCCGGATTTTGTCGGCCTGATGCCACACTTTCAAACATACACGTTTCAGTTTTTGACGCGCGGTGCTACGATTGTGGCGGGGAGTGCGTCGTGGATCGGGCAGAGTGTGCAGGATCATCCTGATTTTGCCTGGTATCCGTTTGTCGTCCGGCCAGACAATCCCGAATTGCAGTATCCGGTGGTTCGACGGCTGATTCAGGGAGGATCGCCGACGGGTCCGGTGCCAACGCCCAGTGATTCCGGCGCGGGCGCGATCGCCTCGGGCTCGAGTGCTTCGAGTGCGACTGCATTCGGCACTACCGCATCGGGCACGGCAGCAGGAGGCACGCCGTATATCCCGGGATTCAATTCGGCATATCGCAAGCCTCGTCCGAGTGGGCCAACGGGTGCGGCTCCTGTTGGTGGAGCTCCTCATGC
>JANNTN010000418.1:0-3487 GCA_031394445.1 Anatilimnocola sp. | reverse complement strand
AATCTCGATTGTGCCGGCCCGGTCAGGCCCAATCGTGCCTTGGTTGATAATCGTGACGTTGGAAGGACCGCCGTAGAAATTGTCGTAGCCGATCACGCCGCCCGAGCCGGAAATGGTCACTCCGGCGCCAATCGTCAACTGGCCTAAATTGGCCACGGGCCGAATGGCATTGTAGCGGTCATTCGTGAGAAACAGCACTTTGCCCGTGCCGGCCAGCGCGGTAATGGCCCCCGAAAAATCGAGCCGCGCGCCGCCCTGAATGTTGATCGCGGCGTTATCCAGCGTCAGAGTGCCGGACACCGTGACGTTAACCGGATAGCCGTTCAGGTCCATTACTAGCGGCTGCACTTCCGCAACATTCCCTTTCAGCGTCACGCCACTCAGCGTGCCGCCCGATGTCGAGCCCTTCACCAACTGCCCATCTTGAACCGTCGCGTTTTGCAGCGTGCCGCCGGCCAGCAAGATCGTTCCCACACCCTGCGCGGCTCCACCCGCCACATTGATCGTGCCGCCCGACAGCGTCACCTGCTCGCGATTCGTCAAGCTCTTGATCGAGTCCGTGCCCGAGGAGTGCGTAATCGTCAACGCGCCCGGCAGGTCAATCGTCACATCGTCGTCGGCACCGGGAACCCTGTTCAAATCCCAATTCGTCGCGACATTCCAAGCCCCGCCGGCCCCGTTCGTCCACGAAATCGCCGCCATCAGCGCGCGGTCCTCCAGCCGCTCAAAAAACCTCAACCGCGAAGTCAAGTTCCGCCGATGCTTGGCCAATCGACGGTTCCTGAATCGCCAAGATCTTCGCAGCAGCTCGCGCACGCTTGCGAATGCCATGTGTCACCTATTCCAGTAATTCAAAAGCGGATGGCTCGTTTAACACGCAGCCGCGACCAACCAGCGGTACCGAGTTTCGACAGAGGAGAAAATTGCGGGCGACGAGCAAATCGGATTCCGCGTAAAAGCTCAGGCCCCAGGCTAACCTGGGTGTGAGATGCTATTCCGAGCTTCCCCTTCACGCTTATCCCACTATCCCTATCGCCCTTCGTCCGCCAAACGCACGGCTCTCAGAGAGAAAACTCGCGGTTGCCCCCATGCGGTGAACAACTTCGAGGAAGAAACCACAGCTCCAGCTGTAGCCGAATTCGTAAAATTCAGATTGCGACCAAGCACTAAGGTACTAGATTCGTGCGAATCCAGCTACGAAAAAACGACTTCGCGATCCTTCTATTAAAAATCGCGCCGTGAGTGAATTTTGTCTCGGCTAAGAGTAGAATGAAAGAGCGCCAGAACCAGAAGAATTGCTGAATAAAGAATCGCCAAATCCGAGCAAAACGCGCGGTGGCGTACAGGATCAAATTTTTTGTGTACTCGTCCTGCTGGCCGCCTCACAGGTAAGTAGCTGCATCCAGCTTAGAAGTCGCGCCGCTCACTGACTTTATCCAGTGGTTTTCCCGCTGCAGACGATCGGGCGGCAGCATTTCGCCGCGAGGTTGGCTACGGATTTGAGGACGAGCGGCTAGAACGGGCATTTGACTCCCGAGAGTGTGTTAGTCGGTGCTGGCTAGGTTTTTCATCCTCGCGGACCAAATCGAACGCGACCTGGGGCGGGAGGATTAAATTTAGCCGCACTTGTGCGTTTTCGGGCGTCCTGGCGATATAGTACTTGTCGATGATCTCTATTTTTGCGACCCCCAAGCAGCTATGTCGTCCCCTCGCTCCGCCCCAGCCGTTCGCTCGCCCGGCAGCATTGAGCCGCCGTCAGTCGGATTCCAGCGGCATCGGCTATCCGAACCGCAGCCCCACATCGAAGCCTTCCTGTCCCAGCTGCCCACCATTTCCGTCAGTGAACTGGCGGCCGTCATGCGAATGGATCTCCGCCAACGTTTGCGGTGCGGCGAGCAACTCGGGGCAGGCGACTATTTGACTCGTTTTCCGCAACTTCTGGACGATGCTTCGCTCGTTATCGATCTGATCTACACCGAGTTTCTCGTTCGCGAAGAGCTAGGTGAACGCTTGCACTTATCGCTCCTGCAGCAGCAATTCCCGCAATACGCCGCAGAGTTGACGGCCCAGGTTGAATTTCATTATGCGATTGAAAACAGTGAGCCGGAAAACGTGAGCGCTCGACCAAGGACATCTTGCGTCCTGTGATCGCGTGACTGGGTCAGACGATTTCTGACCTGAGGGAAATCACGAAGTGCAGCCGTGGCGTTCGCCGTATCAGAAGGACACAGCGAAGAATGGCAATTCAAGCTCGGCGGCGTGCGCCGTCACCTCAACCGCCGCTACCTCAATAACAAGACGTTGAGGTAGCACTCGGTGACGCTAACGTCGCTTAGCCCCCGTCCACACGATAAACTGGGCGCAGTCCCAGCCGAGTGACTAGATTTGACGCCACCGTCGAGCAAACTGGCGCGCATCCAGCACCGAGCCCACCCGCTCGCAAGCAAAGCTAGGCCTCTACACGCTTGCGGTACGCTGCCGGGAAATCCGCCCGCTGCCGGTCAATCAAAGGCGGGCCCAGTACCAAGGCATCCATGTCCGTCCGCAAAAAGCAGCTGATCGCTTCGGCGTGGGTGCGTACGATCGGCTCGTTTTCGTTGAGCGACATGTTCAGCACGATCGGCACCCCGGTCTTTTCGAAGAAGCGGGTAATCAACGCATGATACAGCGGGTTATTGATCAAGGCATATTCATGGGCATTTGGCGGTACGATTCGATTAACGTTGGTTCTGGCACGGGGATCCTCCCCCAGCACTGCCAGTCAGAGGCGTCGCAGCATTCAGCGCAGCGCGATCGCCACTGCGGCGCTTGTTTGACCCGGGGCCCGGCCAGCACACGACTGATCGTGTCGTGCCTTGCAGCCGATGCGGGAATGCGACCCAGACGACAGTGGCGTGAGCCGGCCTGTGGCTCGTGTCGCGGTGGTTGCTGTGGCCACTTTCTCCTCGCTTCCTTTCTCCCTGCCTCCCCGTGTAGTTGCGAAACGCAGCGCTAACGCAGTTTACCGGCCAGCGAATGAGCTTCCGGTATTGCTGAGGCACGAGGCGGCTCTGTTTTCTAGCCATTAAACGCACGCTGAATTTCTCTTCCGTTTCACGTTGCGTTTCAATCGTTTGTTCGTTGCCTCGTGGACCTCCACGGGGCGGTTGTGTTTTACCCCACGACCGCCCCTGGTCTGGGGGCGGTCTTTACCCCTTGGAGATCGCCCATGATTGCGACATTGAACTTACACACCGCAGCCAATCACCAAACCGCCGAACCAGATTTCCTAGACATGCTGCCGACGATTCGCCGCGTGGCCAGCTATGCATTTCGGCACGCGCGGCACGCGACGCGCGAAGAACTTTTGGCGGAAGTTGTCGCCAACGCTTTTGCTGCATTCCGGCGGCTGATTGATCGAGGCCAGGTTGCCTTGGTCTATCCGACGGTGTTGGCCAAGTATGCCATTCGTCAGGTTCGTGCCGGACGCCGAGTCGGCTCGAGGTGG
>JANNTN010000415.1:0-6331 GCA_031394445.1 Anatilimnocola sp. | reverse complement strand
AGTGGTGGCCGACGCGCGGCTCGAAGTCGTTGGGGTACATCCACTCGGCCAGGGCGGCGCGGTCGGTGAGCGCCCGCCAGACCTGCTCCCGCGGCCGCGGAATGACGATCTCTCGTCGAATCGTGTTGGTCATGCTGGGTTACTATTCGGCTGCTCGTTCCGAGTCGGCGGGCGCTCACCGACAGCACCGCGCTCGCCGACTGGATGTTCCCGAACAGCTTTGAGCCGCGAGTCGGACACCACTTCACGTTTCACGTGCCGGCGAATCCCAAGGTTAATTTTGATGGGCTGGTCGTGCGTTGCGAGGTACTCGAGTGTGAACCGCCCCATGAGCATGGAGGCGGGCGACTCGTGTTCTCGTGGTCGGCCGGTGGACCGGTTGAAAATACGCAGGTGAGCTTCCAGCTCGAGCCGGTCGGCGAAGGCACGCGTGTCCTCTTCGAGCATTCGGGCTTCGACCTGTACCATTCGTTTGGCGAACAGGCATTTAAGGGTGCCGAGTTCGGCTGGGCGAAGATGCTCAAGCAGCTTACCGCCATACTCGCAGGTCTGGCGGCCGGGCACAGCTAGAAATGACGGACGGCACAATGGTTTGCCAGACTTCAAGTTTCTTCCGCCAGGTTGCTAGGTGAACGCAATCATTATGCGAAGATAGGCCATGACTGTTCTAGCTGAACAAATCGCAAAGAAACCACTTTCAGGAATGACGATCCCTGACTAGCCAATCCAGCGCCAGGTGCCCGGCCTATCCTCACTCCATCCCGCCCACCCCGCCGCACCTTTGCTACCTTCGCTGGCTTCTGTTCCCTCTCCTTCCAGCCGCGGCCGCGCTTCAAAAACACCCCAAAACCGCCTGCTGCCCCCAATAATCCCCGCCCCTCGCGCATCTATACAATTGTATCATTTGCGTAGCTGCCGCCTCAAAAACCGCGATGCGCGTAACATCTAAACTCACACCCAATCACTGGCTAATCCCAAAACCTAAACCCTAAACATTAGCGCACCATTTCCAAGCACCCCTCAACTCACAAACCATTACCCTTCAACCACTTACAACCAAAAAACCTCCATTACCCCGCCCAAAAAAACCCGCGGCCCAAACCCTCAACAAGCCCCTAAACCCTCATGTTCGCCCCTCACCCTTCACCCCTGCCCAGTTTCCCGTTGACCGCACCAAGCCCTTTGAATACCGTCCCCCAACCTCAAACCTCACTCTGCCCTTCCCGCGCACATGTTGCGACAGCACCGACTAGTCCTGTGCCTGATGACGCTCCTGGCGGCCCTGCCGGGCTGCGCGGTGCTGGGGCCGTATTCGCCGACGGCGTCGCTCGAAACGCGCGGCATCTTTCAGCCGGCCAAGTATCCCAAGGGGGAATGGAACCAAACCGCCGTCCTCGTTCGCGATGCAAATTTCGCGGCTGACGACGGAACCAAGCTCCACGGTTGGTACGTTGCTCACGAACAGCCCAAGGGGCACGCCTTGCTGCTGCACGGCAGCGCGGGGAATGTCACGCTCTTGGCCCAAACGCTGCGAACCCTCAACCGCAATCACCACCTGGCGGTGCTGGCACTCGACTATCGCGGCTTCGGCAAAAGCGAAGGCAAGCCGACCGAGCAGGGGCTCTATCAAGATGCCCGCGCCGCCCGGCGCTGGCTGGCCGACACCGCTGCGATCGCCGAATCCGACGTGATCCTCATGGGCGTCTCGCTCGGCGGAGCGGTCGCCGTCGATCTGGCGGCCAAGGATGGAGCGCGAGGACTCGTGCTGGCCAACACGTTCACTTCCCTCCCCTCCGCCGCCCAACACAAAACCCCCTGGCTCCCCATGGGCCTGATTCTCTCCACGCGCATGAACTCGCTGGCCAAGATCAAGGACTACCCCGGCCCGCTCCTTCTCGTGCATGGCGATACCAACGAAGTCGTCCCCTTCGAGCAAGGCCAGGCCCTCTTCGACGCCGCCCCCGGCGACAAGAAACTCATCACCGCCAAAGGGGGCAAACACAACGACCCCCTCCCCGACGAATACCGCACCGCCCTCGACGAATTCATCACCAAACTCCCCGCCCTCAGCGACCCCACTACCAAACTCGCCACCCTGACTCCTGACCCCTGACCCCTTCCTCCCTTGCCCCTCCTCCTATCCACCGTCTTCCACGGCGTTTGCCGCGTGACGCATCACCGCATCGCGGTCGATGCGCTGCGCCACTTGCGCCTGCCGGAAGCCGAGAAGTGGATGGACCTGTTTTTGGTGCATCACGGCGAGCTGCTTTCCGGCAGCACAGCGCCCGATCTGCGGTTCAAGGATTTTCGTAACCACGTGCTGCATGTGAGCGAGGGAAATTGGGGCGGTGCCCCGGCCGAGGCCCGCCGCTGGTACAGCCGCTTGATTGATGCCCTCCGCCGCCGCGAGTGGCCCGAGGCCGCCTTTGCCGCCGGAACGCTGAGCCATTATTTCAGCGATCCGTTCATGCCGCTGCACACCGCTTGCAGCGAGGAAGACACCAAGATTCATCACGCCCTCGAAGGGAGCATCTGCCTCGCTTACGGCCGCCTGCAGCAAATCATCGAGCACGATCACGACGGCTATCCCGAGCTGGAAACGCCGCGCGGCGAGAATTGGCTCGAGCGGATGGTCACCACCGGCGCGACCCTGGCCCACGAGCATTACGCGCCCCTGCTGCAACACTTCGATCTGGAACGGGCCGTTCGCGATCCGCTGGCGGGAATGGATCAGGAATGCCAGGACCGCGTGGCCACTTGCCTGAGTCACGCCGTCGTCGGTTTCGCCCGCGTGCTGGAAAAGGCGATTGTCGAAGCGGAAGTGGAGCCGCCGCCGGTCGAGACGACGCTGCTCGGCTTTGCGATGGCCGCCGCCAGCCCCGTGCGCTCCATTTTTCACCACTGCCAGCATCTGAACGACCGGATGAAAATCCAAGCCGCCTTCGACGAAGCCCAACGCAGTGGCAAAGTGGTCAAGAACCTCGCCGAAGACAATCGCGAGGTCCGCCGGCTGCACGCCGAAGAAGTGCTGCGCGTGCCCCTGCATCAACTCGACTTTAAGCCCGCGGGTTTAACCGGCACGCTGTTCGGAACCGGTGCCATCGAGCGCTTTCATCCCAACCGCCTGAGCTGCGACACCATCATTCCCCGCGACAAGCCCATCTCCACCGCCTGGCGAAACGCTCAAACTAAAGTCCGGGCCACGCAAGCCCTACCAGCCAAGCGCGCCGCCGCCTTAAATTGTCGTCTTTCGCTCCGCGAAATAAACGTGCTTTCGCGGAGCGAAAGCCGACAATTTGGACACCAAGCGCATCCAGCCCGTCGCGACAATTGTGCAATGCCGGACTAAGATGGCAGCAGACTAAGTTTGCACAGTAGCGAATCAGATTTGGCCCTTTCCAAGCGACAATGTTCTATTCCGACTCCCCGTTCACGCTTTCGTTCGAGTTGTTTCCGCCCAAGACTCCCGCGGCTGAGTCCGCGCTGTGGGACAACCTCAAGCACCTCATGGCCTTCCAGCCTGACGTGGTCACCTGCACGTATGGAGCCGGCGGATCGACGCGCGACAAAACGCTCGACATTGTTGAACAGACCAAACGCCGCTTCGGCGTGCGCGTCGCCTCGCATCTCACCTGCGTCGGCTCGACCGTTGAGCAGTTGCGTGGTTACCTGCAAGAAGTTGAGAGCCGCGGCATCGAAAACATCGTCGCCCTCCGCGGCGACCCCCCGCGCGGCGAAACCGCGTTTCAGCCGGTGGAGGGGGGGCTGCGATACGCGAGCGAGTTGGTCGAATTGATCCGCCGCGAATTCCCGCGATTGGGCATCGCCGTCGCTGGCTATCCCGAAACGCATCAAGAGGCCGTCAACCCGCAGTCCGACTTGGAAAACCTCCAGCGCAAAGTCGCAGCCGGCGGCCACTGCATCATCACGCAACTGTTTTATGACAACAGCGATTTTTTTCGCTTCCAGCAACGCTGCCAAGAGCTATCGATCAACGCCCCGATCATTCCCGGCATTTTGCCGGTCACGAACCTGGCACAAATTCAACGGATCGCCTCCCTCTGCAAAGCCAAGCTGCCGCCCGATTTGCTCGCTGAGCTCGGCCAGCGCGATGAAGCCGACTGGCAATTCGATGTCGGCGTGCGCTGGGCCACTCGCCAGGCGCAAGAGTTGATCGACGCCGGTGTCCCCGGCATCCACTTCTATGTGCTCAACAAATCCCCCGCCACCGTCGCCGTTTTGAACAAAGTCCGCCGCCCCTAAGAGGGCGCGACTAACGGCGCAGCGCTTGAAGAACTTCGTCGAGCGATGCCCGCCCTCCGTGGGTCTTGCTAACTTTGGCGAATTGCACCTTGCCGCTGGAATCGATGACGAACGTGGACGGATAGGCGGTCTCGTTCTTGGCATTCCACCGCAGGTGATATTTCTCAACCAGAGTAAAATCCGGATCGAGCGTCAAATAGGCGTTCTCGGGCAGTGTCTTGCCGCGAACGAACTCGTCCGCGTGCTTCTTCAGCCCATCAGCCGGCCCGGGATAAACAAGCACCACGTTGGCCTTGGCATCCGCCAGTTTTTTCGCCCCCGCGAGGAACTGCCCAACCTGCGCCTCGCACACGGGGCATTGATAGCCGGGAAAGCCCCGCAACACGACCAGCACCACCGGGCCGCGCTGTGTGAGCGCCGCGAGCTCAACCGGTTCGCCGCCTAATGAGGTCAATTTGAACGCCGGGGCCTGGTCGCCTACCGCCGGGGGCACGCCAGATTCGTTCGCGGCCAGCCAGCGGGCCGAATGCAAGCTGATAACCACGGCCGCCAGAGCAGCCGTTCGCGCGCAATCAACGACACGAGTATTCGAAAACAACATCTACCATCCTCCATTTGCCCCTGGAGCGACAAATCAGCATAACGACCGCGATAGCCACCGGTCAATTCTGTGCTGCTTACGGCTGCGGATGCTGGTGGTGGTGCTGCAAATGGGCGGGAAGCTGAAAACCGCCGGCTTCCAGATAGGAAATGAGGGCAGTGATCTCCTCTTTGGTGAGCACATTGGCCAAGCCGGGCGGCATCGGCGATATCTTCGAGGCGACACGCTGGTCAATCTCGGCCTTGGCGATGCGGGTGATCGCTTGCGGCGTGAGCAGATTGGTCATGACGTGATACTCGGCCGGCTCTTCCTTGACGATGACGCCCGAAATGACTCGGCCATCGGTCAGCACGAACTGCGAGGTCTGATATTTTTCGTTGATCTCGCTGGAGGGATCGAGCACCTGCGCCAGCAGCTTGCGGCCCTGGAGTTTTTTAACCGACTCGACCAGATCAGGTCCGAGATTGACACCGTGGCCGGCGACCACATGGCACTGGTTGCAGCGGGCTTTGACGAACGCAGTCATCCCTTGCGTCAGCACTTTTTCATCGCGTGTTGTCGCCAGCTCGGGAAAGTCGGCCAGCGTCCACTCTTTGACGATCGTGGGCTGCCGGGCCGCGAGCATCGAATCAACATCCGCCAAATCCTTGGCCACCACCATTTCGCCATTCATCACCACCCAATGCCCCGGAAACGTGCAGACATAAGGATAAATGCCCGGCTCGGTCGGCGCGCGAAATCGCAGCACATGCACCAGCGACCTGCGCGTCGGGCCAATCATTGGAGAAGCGTGGAGAATGAGATTCCGTTTGGAGGCAGGCACAAAATCCGAGTTCGCATTTTTCGGGTCTTTCGCCATCTCGTTGGCGGCCATGCCCACTTCGGCCAGCGCCTCCGGCTGAACAACCACCAGGTTGTGATCCGTCGCATCAGGATTCGTGAAGACGATTTTCACCGGCTGGCCGGCCACGACGGCAAATTGCTTCACAGTAAACAGCATCCGTTCGGGCTGGCACGAGATGGTGACCGTTTTCAGATTCGGCTGGCTGTCGAACTGCCCTTCGGATGCCGTGGCCGTGGGTTCGCGAATCGCGCTCGCCCGATTATTCGCGCGGAGGATACTAGCGACGTTGTAACTCGGATTCCCCTCCCAGTGCTTCCGCAGCGGCGCACTGCCGAGCGAGCATTGGATGGCATACGCCAGATGGCCACCGCGGGGATGTTTCAGCACATCCAGCATCGCATCGAGGGCCTCCTTGCTGCCGATATAGCTCGCCGCAATCGCGGCTTCCATGCGGACGAGGCCGCTTGGATCATTGGCCGCTTTACGAAGCAGTTCGATATGGTCAGGCAGCGCAGAGTGCCAGTAGCGCAGTTGCTGCGTGGCCGCCGCTCTGGCGTGATGGTCTTCGCTCGCGAGCAGGTCACGTAAGAGTTCAGGCTCAGCCAAACCAATGGTTCGCAACG
>JANNTN010000246.1:0-1446 GCA_031394445.1 Anatilimnocola sp. | reverse complement strand
GTCGTACAGCCCGATCGCAAGATCAGGCCAGTTGGTCGTGTGCTCAGAAGCCATCTCAATCTCCCTGGTAAAGTTCTTGAATAACGCTTCAGTCCGGTCTAATTACGCCTTCTTCTTCGGTTCATCAGGGGTGGTCTCTGGCAAGGAGCGCGATGAACGCGGAAAAACCAACGACCATGGTGACTGCCAGTCCAAATACGAAGATAAAAATTTCATTTGCCACTGGAACTCCTCTGTTGTAGTAAGGTTCCAAAGCTCAAGATTGATGGTACCCACAGCCCGACGAACATGCCTTCCTCTCGATTTCCAGAAAACCACAAGGAGACCGAGAACAAGAAGGATGCAAAGGCCGCAATGACGATTCCGACCTTCGCGATGTTTACCTTACTCACTTTTAGTTGTCTCCGCTTTTACTGGCTGCTCTTCGAAGATATGCAGTGATCTGACTGAGTCGAGGCAACATGTTTTCACAACAAGGAGAAACGAGTCGCTTCTCGATTTAGCAGGAACCTTTCCACGCCGCAGACCCGGTCCCCTTCATTTTGGGCTCAGGGGATCGGACTTTCAGGTTGACGTTGAGGACTATTTTGGCAACACGACCGCGTCGATGACGTGGATCACCCCATTGCTGCATTGGATATCCGTGTTCACCACGTTCGCTGCATCCACTTTCACGCCGTCCTTGGTGTCAATTTTCAACTCTTGACCCTGGACCGTCTTTGCGACCTTCAGATTGACCACATCGGCCGCCAAAACTTTCCCGGCGACGACGTGGTAAGTCAAAATGCCCTGGAGCTTGCCTTTGTTTTCGGGCTTGAGAAGGTCCTGAACAACTGCGGCCGGAAGCTTCGCGAATGCGGCGTCGGTGGGAGCGAAAACCGTAAAAGGACCTACGCCTTTGAGCGTATCCACCAAATCTGCTGCCTTTACCGCAGCTACGAGCGTCTGAAACGAGCCTGCGGCAACTGCGGTGTCTACGATGTCTTGCATCTTCAAATTCCTTCAGGAATGGGTGTAAAAATGGCCGTTTCACAAAAAACGTCCAAATCGTTCATGTCTCTCAAACCGTGCCGCTGGCCTCGAGTTAACCCGAATTGTTTGGAGATTCCGTGGAGTTAGCGAGCGAGCCCATAAATGCCCGCGATTTGCGGCGATTTGCCGGTGGTCGAGCTCTGTCAGGAACTGCGCCGCCGCCATGCACGGGCGAACGAGAAGAGCGCTGCCACTAATCCAGCCATGGGAGCCAGGATCAGTAGGCCGGCGGCGACGAAAATGGACCCACTGACCCAATCGAAGTCAAACCGCGCGCGCCCGTGAATTGTTTGCCAAATCGCATAGACCAGAAAAAGAACTTGAGACCAGAGTGCCGCACGAACAAGCCAAGCTGGCTTTGACACCCGGAGTTTGTGCAGCAACCATGACAGAATCGGCAGCGTTTGAATCGCG
>JANNTN010000243.1:0-4437 GCA_031394445.1 Anatilimnocola sp. | reverse complement strand
CTGGTGGAGAAGGTGCCGGTGTCGAATTTGTGCGATGAGTACAAGCTGTACCCGAACCAGTTCTACGACTGGCTCAAGAAGTTCTTCGAGAACGGCCATCTGGCGTTCGCGCAGGGGCGCAAGCCGAAGGCGGACGAGCACCGGCAGCTTCCTAGGAAAATGCAACAGTCCACACGCGATAATCACCTTGCGGCACAAATATTCCCCCCGCGTCGTCACCACCCGCTTCATCTTGTCCTCGTCCTGCACCTGGTCCGTCTCTTCGATCGTCACCAGCTCTTCGTTAAAGCGAAACTGCACCAGCGCATCCACCGCCTGCCGATACGTCCGCTCCGATAGCTCCTCCCCCGTGATCCCATCCGGAAAACCAGGAATATCCACAATCCGCTTGTCGGCATACAAAAACTGCGGCTGACCACCCGGCCGGTCCTTCGCCTCAATCACCAGTGTCGTCAACGCTCGATGTGCCGTCGTCAAGCTCGCCGCCAACCCCGCCGGCCCCGCCCCAATAATCACCACATCCCAATACGGCAAATTGTCAAAATCAACATCCGGCTGAAGTTGTGTAACTTTGAAATCAGACATAGTCGTAACCTGCTAGCAGAAAAGAGACTTTGCCTTGCGAAAATAAGCCCTCTATTTCACCAAGCGGCCCATCACCGCAACTCGCAGACGCTCCTCAAAATTTTCCCCACTTTTCTATCCACCGCGAAGATTCTCCACCGCCACAAGCTACCCAACAACAGCCCTCCCTAAACCTAAACAGTGGCAAAAACCTGTCCCTTCCGCTGCATTCCCCGAACGGTCTTGATGGCCAACCACGACCACACGAGGGCTGGCAAGGCGTCCAGAGATATACCAGATAGAGATATACCCTTCGGCTGATTGGAGATTGACACTGCCAGTGCTACGGGCTACGTTCGGGCTAGTGTTGGCGGAATTATGGTGAAAAATCATGCCCCCTTTTCGCTCGGCGCTTTTGTGCGTCTTGTTCGTGGCTCTTGGCTTGGGCTGTAGCCGCGACCCTCTCGGACGCCATGCTCTCTCGGGAACCGTCAGTGTGGACGGCCTTCCATTGGCCAAGGGCAACATCAGTTTTCAACCGACGGAAGGCCAGCGAACTTCCGGCGGCGCGATGGTCCTCGGCGGAAAATTCAGCGTGCCCAGGGAAAGCGGCCTCGTCCTTGGCAAATATCGCGTGTCAATCAACGCGTCAGCCCCAGGCACCGGCGGAACACCAGACGAGAACTCTCTCCCCGGCGATCCTGCGCCGCCTCCCAAGGAGTTAATTCCCAAGGAATGGAACATGGCCAGCGAGCACTTCATCGAAGTCAAGAACTCGGGGCCCTTTAAGTTCCCATTCGAGATCGCAACGAAGGCCAAATGAAGCGGGCGATTGTTTCGCGTCCACATTTCACTCGAAGGGGTCTGCCGTGTTCTTGCCCAAAAAACCTCAGTTTCGCCGCCAGCACGCCTTCACGCTCGTCGAGTTGCTGGTCGTAATCGCCATTATTGGCGTTTTGGTGGCTCTGCTTTTGCCAGCCGTACAATCCGCGCGCGAGTCCGCCCGCCGCACCAGTTGCAACAACAATCTGAAACAAATGACGTTGGCGATGTGCAACTATGCCGACACTTACAAGCAATCTTTTCCAGTGGGCGAATACGGCTGCTGTTGGGGAACGTGGCTGGTCGCGCTGTTGCCCTACATCGAGCAACAATCGCTTTTTGAACAATACAAATACTTTGGCTCGATCCAAAATGCCGCGGGCGATAACTTTGCTCAAATCGATGCCAACACGCGCTATGGCGGCGCGATGAACCTGAATGTCTCGCGGACGCAAATTAAAGCCTACACCTGCCCGAGCGATCCCAAATCGAACACGCCCCCCTTGCGCAGCCAAATCACTCTGCACAATTATGTCGCTAATCACGGCAACACGTCCTTAAGCCGCATTGCCACCTTGGGAATCACCAGCAGCGGCCAGCCGAATCGGTTCAATGGCGCTCCGTTCATCTTCGTAGGCACGACCACCGCAGCCCCACAAGTCGTGCGCCTGGCGGAAGTCGTGGATGGACTAAGCAACACGATGGCCTTCTCGGAAACAGTCAAAGGTCAAAACAATGACCTGCGCGGCTTCTCGTGGTGGAATGGTGGTGCCCACTTTTCAACGAACCTAATGCCAAACTCCAACCAACCCGACGTTCTGGAAAGCGATATCTATTGCTTCCCGACTGTCAGGCTCAACCCGCCTTGCATCGGGCCCACGACCGCCAACCCCTCGAATCTTGCCGCCCGAAGCCGCCATCCCAGCGGCGTCCTGGCTTCAATGTGTGATGGTTCCGTCCGATTCATCTCCAACAATATCTTTGTCGATACTTGGCGCGGCATCAGCACCAACAACGGAGATGAATCTTTGACGGAATTCTAAGGCAAATCGCGCGAAATGCGTTACCTCGTTGAACCCGTAGGCCAGGGGTCCAGGCACTTGGGTACTTCCATAGCCGATTTGCCGCGCGTCGGCAAAGGCTCTTTCTCGCTAAGCAGCCTCCCCCGCGCCTCAGACACTCCCAACACAAAAATAATTGGGATCTTTTGCGACATCGCCAACACTTCGGCTAAAATCACCGTCCACAATCAATCACAGCACTACATTCATTAGCACTCCGAATTCATTAGCACTTCGGGCCTTGGCCAATGCCTCCGCCACTCTCCCGCCGCTCTGCTCTCACCCACGCCGCTTCCGGCATCCTCGCCTCCGCGCTAATTCCATCAATCACATCCCGCGCAGCGCAGAGCGAAACATCTCCCCGCCCCTCGATCAAAATCCGCGGCATCTACGGCGGCTTTCCCGACCAATTGCTCGAAAATGGCAAATCACCGGCCGATTTTGGCGTCAACGCTATCTGGGTCGGCTCCGGCAGCCTGAGCGCCGAGCGCATCAAGCGCTATCACGACCTCGGCCTCAAAGTCTTCGCCGAATTCAACTCACTCCACGCCGCCGACTTCCTCAAGCAACATTCCGACGCCGCTCCGCTCGGCCCCGACGGCCAACCCTCACCACCACCCGACGGCTGGCAAGGCGTCAGCCCCTTCCACGCCGGCTATCGCCAGGCCCGCATGGCCGAATTCCGCCGCGTCCTCACCACCTTCGACATCGACGGCATCTGGCTCGACTATCACCATGCCCACGCCAGTTGGGAACAAGCCGAACCCAAACTGCCCGATACCGATTTTTCTGCCGCCGCGCTCCAACTCTTCCAAACAAAGACCGGCATCACCCTCCCCGCCGACACGCCATCCGCCGCCAAACTCCTCCTCGGTCCCCATCGCGACGCCTGGACCGATTTCCGTTGCCAGACTCTCACCGACTGGGTTCGCGAATATCGCTCCATCCTGAACGAAGTTCGCCCCGCCGCCCTCCTCGGCACTTTCCATTGCCCCTGGTCCTCCGACGAACGCGACGGCGCTCTCCGTCACAAACTCGCCATCGACCTACCATCGCAAGCCACCTACCTCGACGTCCTCAGCATCATGCCCTACCACGCCCGCTTCGGGCACGCAGCCGACCCCGCCTGGATCTCGCGCCAAACCACCGCTCTCGCCAAGCAACTCAAGCTAACGGGCGAGCCCAACGAAAAGCCCGCCATCTGGCCCATCGTCCAACTCGCCGACTGGGGCGAGCGCGTCACCATCGACCAAATCCCCGCCATCATCGACCACGCCACCCGCCCCCCCTCCACCGGCCTCATGGTCTTCCACTGGAGCGGCATCTCCAAAGAACCCACCAAAATCGATTCCCTCAAATCCGCCTACCAAAAACTAATCAAATAACCACCGACAATCCCTCTCCTCCACAGCCCGTTGATCTAAACAAGCTTTTGCCTTAATCCGTGTCATCCGCGGCTATTTCTCTGCCTGTTTTCGTGTAGTTCGTGTCTTTCGTGGTTTCTTCCCTTCTTTTGTTGCGGCCATAGCCACGCTATGTAACCCGCGTTCATCAGCGGCCAATTCCCTGCCCCACTTCGTTACCTTTGTTTCCTTTTGTTCACTGCATTATTTCTCTCCGTTTCCTCTGTTCGCTCCTGTTCGATTTCTTCGCTTTTTCCCTGCCTCACAAACTCCGCGGCCCACTCCCCAAGCAATACAGCACTTCCTGCCGCTGCTCACCAACTCGCTCCACCACGCGCGAATAAATCCGTCCGCCGCAAATGGCCGGCGTCGCATACACCTCGTCCCCCAGCTTGTTCTCCGCCACCAATTCATACTTCTCCGAACTCGCCTTAAAAATAAACGTCTGCCCCGCCTCGTTCGTCGCGAATAGATTGCCCCCCACCAACACCAGCGACGCGGTGAACGTCCCCCCCACGCGTTCTTTCCACAATTCCTCCCCCGTCGAACACTTCCAGCACGTCGCCACGCCTGCATCTTGAATCGCA
>JANNTN010000180.1:0-3383 GCA_031394445.1 Anatilimnocola sp. | reverse complement strand
GCTGCGAGACGAACTGCGGCAACCGCTCGTGGATGTGCTCTATCCGCAGCCGCGAGAAAATTCGCCGCTGGACCAGACGGCATACACGCAGCCAGCATTGTTTGCGATTGAATATGCGCTGGCTCAATTATGGCGGTCGTGGGGCGTGGAGCCGACGATCGTCATGGGGCATAGCGTCGGTGAATATGTCGCGGCGTGTTTGGCAGGAGTTTTCAGCCTGCCGGACGCCCTGCGGCTGATTGCGCAGCGGGCGCGCCTGATGCAGGCGCTGCCGCCTGATGGTCTGATGGCGGTGGTGTTCGCGCCGGCCGACCGGGTGAACGAGGCAATCGCGCCGCATCGCGACGGTGTGGCGATTGCTGCCGCCAATGGTCCCGAAAACACGGTCATTTCTGGCAAAACCGAGGCGATACGCACACTGATGGATCAGTTCGCCAGTCAGAAAATTGGAACGCAACTGTTGACGGTTTCACATGCGTTTCATTCGCCGTTGATGGAGCCGATGCTCGATGAGTTTGAGCTGGCGGCGAACGATGTGGAGTTCTCCAAGCCAAAGATTGAATTGATTTCGAATTTGACCGGCCAGACTTGGAACGGCCCGGTGCCGACGGCCAACTATTGGCGTCAGCACATTCGCAATACGGTGCAGTTTGCCGACAGTCTGCAGACGCTGGCCAAGGCTAGCCCGCAAGCGGTGATCGAGATTGGCCCCACGGCTAGTCTGATTGGCATGGGCAAGCGTTGTTGCCCGGAATTGCAAACGGCTTGGCTGCCGTCCCTGAGGAAGGGGCAAGAAGATTGGCGGTCGTTGCTCGACAGCCTGGCGCAACTTTATTTGACCGGGGCACGCATCGATTGGGCCGGCTTCGATCAGCCGTGGACGAGACGCCGCTTGGAATTGCCGACATATCCTTTCGAGCGGACGCGAACGTGGTTTGAACCGGTGAGCGAGCGGCGTAGTTTTGGCGAGGAACGTGGCGGATCTCGCGGCAAATCGGTTCATCCACTGCTCGGATGCGAAATGCCAACGGCGCTCGAAACGACGTTGTTTGAATGTCGCCTCAGCACGAACTCGCCCAAATATTTGATCGATCATCAGGTGCAAGGCTCGCCCGTCACGCCCGGCGCGGTCTATCTCGAACAAGCCTTGGCAGCGGCGACACAGTTGTTTGGGCCGGGCGCTCATGCGGTGGAAAACGTCGCGATCGGGCAAGCGATGTTTTTGCAGGAAGGGGCCAGCCGCTCGGTGCAAGTGACTATTGCGCCGGAGCATGCGGGTACGAGATCGTTCGAGGTCTATAGCGTGCCGCAGAGCGGTGATGGGCAGCGGCCCGAGTGGCTGATGCATGCCAATGGCACGCTGCGTCATGCGGAGAGCTTGGCTGAGTCAGAGCGCCCAAAGCCGATCGAGTTCGAGCAGCTCAAAGAAAAAGAACTGACAGGTAACCGAAGCGAGATTTCGTATGAGTTGATGGCTTCGCGAGGGCTGGCGTATGGTCCGACGTTTCAAGTGCTGGGAGGCATGCGATTTGGCGATGGCGCTGTTTTGGCTGATGTCCGACTGCCTGATGCGGTAAGCAAGGAGTTAGATAAATATCATTTGCATCCCGCGCTGCTCGATGGCGGCCTGCAATGCCTGGCGGGTGTGATCCCGCTGGAGGCCGATGGCTCTTATAGCCCGTTCACTTACATGCCCACCGGTGTGCGGCGGCTGCGCTTGTTCGGTCGCCCTGAGGGGCAGATGAAGTTTTATGTCGTTCGCACTTCGTCCGACAATCGCCCGAGCCCGGAATTCGTCGAGGCAGATATCTCGTTGGTTGCCGAATCGGGCGAAGTGTTGGCCGAATTGGGCGGTGTTCGCGTGCAGCGGTTGGGCCGCGCGGCCAGCAAAGACGACGCCGGAGATGTTCGCAGTTGGCTGTACAAAATCGAGTGGCTGGCCGAGCCGCTGCCCGCTCAGCCGGCCGAGCAGTCGTCTGCCAAGTCGAACGGCAATGGTCATCGCCACGATAACGGGCACTCGCCGACGCAAGCTCACAGCACCTGGCTGATCTTTGCCGATCCGTCCGGCGTGGGGTTGGAATTGGCGGCGCAATTGCGATCCAGTGGCCGCCGGTGCGTTTTGATTGCTTCGGCTGAAGAATTCAAGGCCGCGGATGCGGAGCGCCTGGGCCAGCGCGATTGCTTTTGGATTGATCCGCTCAATCCCGAGCATTATCGCCGGCTGCTGGCCGAGGCATTGCCAGCGGAACAGCCCGCTTGCGAAGGCATCATTCATTTGTGGAGCCTGGGAATACCCGATTTTTCGGCTCGCGATGCAGAAAATTGTCAGAACGCGATTGTGCAATCACGTCGCTTGGGTTGCGGCAGCGCATTGCAGCTCTTGCAGCAGTCGGCCCGCGCGAAATTCGCGAAGTCACCGTCATTGTGGCTGATTACTCGCGGTGCGCAGGCCGTATCAACAAACGACAAGACAATTGCCGCGGCACAAAGCCCGCTGTGGGGCATAGGACGCGTCGCAGCATTTGAACATCCCGAGTTGCGGTGCCGGCTCGTCGATCTCGATCCGATCGCGAACGTGAATGACCAGGTCAAGTTGCTCGCGCGTGAGCTTAACGCAAACGCCGCGGAAGACCAGATCGCGTATCGCAACGGCGAACGTCGCGTGGCCCGATTGCTGCCGCGGCCGGAAGTGATTGCCGAGGAAAACAAATCGGCGGTGAGCGGCGAGCTGTCGATACCGGCGGAGGGGCCGTTCCGTTTGCGGCTGGGGACGGCTGGCAGCTTTGATGCGCTGCGCATGGAATCGTGCCAGCGAATGGCACTCGCTTCCAATCAGGTCGAAATCGAAGTTCATGCGGCGGGGCTGAATTTCAGCGACGTGCTGAAGGCCCTGGGCCTGTATCCCGGCATCACGGATGTGGTTGTGCCGCTGGGAATCGAATGTTCCGGGCGTGTGACTGCCATCGGCGATCAAGTAACGCGTTTCAAAGTGGGTGACGAGGTGATGGGTGTCGCCCCGTTCAGCTTCGCCTCGCACGCGATGACGGCCGAGTATGCGATTGTTCCCAAGCCGCCGGGCATTTCACACGAAGATGCGGCGGGCCTACCGATCGCTTATCTCACGGCCTACTACGGGCTCATTCGGCTGGCCGATTTGCAGCCCGGCGAGAAAGTGCTGATTCACGCCGGAGCGGGCGGCGTCGGGCTGGCTGCGATTCAAATCGCTCAACATGCGGGGGCGGAGATTTTTGCAACCGCGGGGAGCGATACAAAGCGAGACTATCTGCGGTCGCTGGGCGTGCAGCACGTGCTCAACTCGCGCGGTGTCGAGTTCGCCGACGAGATCATGCAGATCACACAGCGGCGCGGCGTCGATATCG
>JANNTN010000150.1:0-11043 GCA_031394445.1 Anatilimnocola sp. | reverse complement strand
CGGGGGAATAACTGTAACTTTTTCGTATCCCTTGATCCGACTGACACTTGCGCATCGCGATTGTTGGCAGTGGAGCAAAGACATTGCGGCTGGCACATTGATTGCAAAGTGTGGATGCCGACACACAGCCCCAAGCCCGGCATCAAATTCGCCTTGAAGAAATCTGCCCAAAACATGTTCGCGCACTTCGGCTCTGCCTGGGCCTGAAGGATACCCAATGGCCTGGGCGGGCGTCCGCCTCACCCGCCCAGGCCGGGGTATTTTCAAGAAACGTCCCAAGCCCCAAGTCCTAGGTCCAAGCTCGCTCGCGGACTTTCGAGCATTGCCCCACTGACATAGACTTTGGGCATTGGACTTTGGACTTTGGACTGTTTGTATGAAACTGATTATCGCCATCATTCAGCCGGGAAAACTGGAAGCGGTGAAAGCGGCTCTGACCGAGGTCGAGGTCTTTCGTTTGACCGTGGTGGATTGCCAGGGTTTTGGCCGCCAAAAGGGGCAATCGGAGCTGTATCGGGGGCACGAATACAAGGTAAATCTGCTCCGCAAGGTCCAGTTGCAGATCGCCGTCAACGATGATTTCGTCGAGCCCACGATCAGCGCCATCGTCAAAGGGGGCCGCTCCGGCAAAGAGGGGCAAATCGGCGACGGCAAGATATTCGTGTTGCCGATGGACGAGTGCGTCCGCATCCGCACCGGCGAACGCGGCCGGGAAGCGATCTAAAAACCAGTTCCAAGTCCCAAGCTCTACGTTTCAAGCTATAACAATCTGAAACGTGGAACTTGCAACCTGGAACTTAGTCAATGAACGAGCCGCATCTCCAGCTCCTCACTGTCCAGCAACACATTCTGGAAGAGCAGCGCCGCTTGCACCCTGACGCGAGCGGCGAGTTTTCCTGGCTCCTCTCGGGCATCACGCTAGCCACCAAGATCGTCGCGGCCCAGGTCCGCCGCGCGGGCCTGGTCGGCATTCTCGGCGTGACACGCGAGACGAATATCCAAGGTGAGACGGTTCAGAAGCTCGACGTCATCGCTAACCAGACGCTTCTGCAATTCCTCGGCAATCGAGGCAATGTCGCGATCATGGCTTCCGAGGAAAACGAAGATCCGGTGATCGTCGAACGCGACCGCAAACACGGCAAGTATGTCGTCGTCTTCGATCCCCTCGACGGCTCCAGCAATATCGATGTGAACGTCAGCGTCGGCACGATTTTTTCTATCCTGCGCCGCGATCCCGATCCGACGGGCAAGCGCGATGTGATGGCGGATGTGTTGCAGGCCGGCTATCGGCAAGTCGCCGCGGGTTACGTGGTTTATGGCAGCTCCACGATGCTGGTCTATTCATCTGGCAGCGGAGTGCATGGTTTTACGCTCGATCCGGCGATCGGAGCCTATCTGATGAGCCACGAAAACATGCGGATGCCGGAACGCGGCACGGTCTATTCCTGCAATGAAGCCAACTTCGGCAGCTTCCCGCCCGGCTACCAAGGCTTTTTGCACCACCTCCGGAGCGGCTCGGCCGGCAGGACTTACACTTCCCGCTACATCGGCTCACTCGTCGCCGATTTTCATCGCACGCTCCTCAAGGGTGGCATTTTCCTCTATCCGCCGACCATTTCGCACCCCGGAGGCAAGCTGCGTCTGCTCTATGAGGCCAACCCGATGGCTTTCCTTGCCGAGCAAGCCGGCGGACTGGCCACCGAAGGCACCCAACGCATCCTCGATATCCAGCCAAGTTCTCTCCACCAGCGCACCCCGCTCATCGTTGGGAGCAAAGAAGAGGTTGAGTTGCTGGCTACGTTTGTGGGCAAATCGAAATAGCCTAATGATTCGCCACAAACCGTTAGCCACTACATCCCCGTTCGCGGTAAACCTCTTCGAGAACTGCTCGATCTTCGTCTGACAATTCGCTCCGTTTTGTTTGTGATTCTTCTGCTTCTGTGTTTTCTGGCATCGCGAGGGCGAATAGGGCGGCGGGGAGAAAGAGCCAGCCGCTGGCGAAGAGTGCGAGGCGACTATCGCCGATGGGGCTGAGTAAGCCGAAGATGATGGTGCCGGCGGCGGCGGCGATGCGGCCGATGTTGTAGGAGAAACCAGCGCCGGTTGTGCGCAGGAGCGTGGGAAAGAGCGGGGGCAAATACATCGTGAAGAGGGCGAAGAACCCTGAGCAGGCACCGAGGATCGGAAAACACCACCAGAGCGAGTTCAAACTACGAGCTGTGCCATAGGTAAACATCATCGTCAGGAAATAAGCCGCAGCCATCAGCGCGATCGCGCGTTTGTAGCCGATGCGCCGCGCGATCGCCGCCGCCAGGAAGTTGCCGACAATCGAAGAGATCATGAGCACGACGACTGATAGGCTGACAACACTCGTCTGCTCGCCCGGCGGTAGTTCGGTGACTTCTGGCAATTGTCGAAGCTGCTGTGCCGACCAGAACATGAACGCCCAATGGGCCGTGAGGGAGCAAGCACAGACGGCCATCGTCAGAACCGTGATCGGCAGCGTTCGCCCGCGGAATAAATCCAACAGTTTGGGCTCGCTGGTTTTGGCATTCGACTTGGCGTGATGCCAATCGTCGGTTTCCGGCACCGCGCGGCGAATCCAGAGCACGATCAGCGCCGGCGCGAGGCCGACCAAGAACACGCACCGCTCTGGCAAGCCGGCCATCGCGATGCCCACGACACCTGCCAGAAGGATGCCGATGTTGACCGCTGTTTGCAGCACGGCCGCGAGCCAATAGCGCCATCCCTTGGGCCACGTCTCAGACAACAGCGCCGCTCCCACGGCCCATTCGCCGCCAATGCCCAGCGCGGCCAGGAAGCGAAAAATGAGCAGATGCCACCACGTTTGCGCCAAAAAGCCCGCGCCGGTGAAAATCGCGTAGGTCAGGATGGTGAGTACCAGCGTCCGGCTGCGGCCCAACCGATCGCCCAGCCGCCCAAAAATCGCACCGCCAATCGCCCAGCCGAACAGAAAGGCCGCCTGAATCCACGAGCTGTAGAATCCCACGCTTTTGTCGGTCTGCGGCACTTCGAGCAGTTTGGCCACGAACGGGGCCGCGATGAGCGTGTAGAGGTGCATGTCGAGCCCGTCGAACAGCCAGCCGAGCCAAGCGGCCGCCCCGGCTTTCCACTGGGTGGCGGAAAGCTCGCTAAGTCTTTCGATGGGGCGGTTTTCGTTCAAAGGGGCTTCCTTCGGGCAAGTTGTCGCATTTTGAAACGGGAGGCGGGGCAGTATGAGTTGGGGCCGGATGGACGGCGCTAAAATTTGGGAAAATTTTTCTCCCGGGAGTGTAAGCGTTTGGCGTAAGTTATTGTTGATAAAGGTCTTGTGAGTTTTGGCATCGGTAGTTCGGCGCTAAAGTTGAGCGATGTTTTAGTGGATTGGTAGTGTGATTCGAGCGGGAGCCTGAAGAGGTTTCGTTTGGCAGGCAGTGCCTGATAGGTACATTGCAATTTGCGCGAAAAACCGGGCCAGATTTTCAAAGATTTTTTCAAGCCGTAAGTTGTGATTTTATCGCTCTTTCCCTTGAGGAAAGTGCAGGTAACATCTAGTCTATAAGTGCCTACCTAACATTCGGCCGACTTCCTCTTCCGGCCACAACCTGTTGCAGATGTATATGTCCCGACAGCGCACCGGTTTTACCCTCGTTGAGTTGCTCGTCGTCATCGCCATCATCGGCGTGCTCGTCGCTCTGCTGTTGCCCGCTGTGCAATCGGCACGTGAGGCGTCGCGGAGGATCAAGTGTGCCAACCATCTTAAGCAGATTGGGTTGGCGCTGCAGAACTATGAGAACACGTTCAAGATTATGCCGATGGGAACCATGAACATCGGTGCCGGCGGAAGTGGCATAGCCAACAACGCTTCGCCGCATCCAATGTTGTTGCCGTACTTGGAGCAAGGCAACGCGGTGACGCTGTTCGACTTCAATAGCGATATCAACGGCTCTGCTTCCAACCTTCAGGCCAGACAGCAAAGAGTACCCGTCTTCTATTGCCCCTCACAAACGCCCACGCCGCCGTTTTCGCCATCCAATTGCCCCGGCGGTTGCGGCCAGACCAACTATGCTCAGAGCTTGGGAAATAATGCCAACTATGCTGGGGTCGGCGGCATTCCTGACGGACCGTTTGGCCGGCGCTATGGTGCTCGCTTTGCCGAAATCACGGATGGCCTGAGCAATACGGCGTTCTTCGCGGAAATCTTGCAGGGCCCCGGTGCCAGCTCCGGCAGCCAGATCGTCGTAGCCGCCGGCAGCCCCAATGATTACGCGGTCGCGACGGACCTTGATTTCGGAACTTTTGACAGCAACAACGGCGACGTGGTTGCCAATCCGGCTTGCAACACTAAGACGACGCCGGCATGGCCTTATCGAGGCAAGCAGTATTATCGCGGGAATGTCGTATCAACTTATTATTCGCACACGCTGACGCCGAACATTAAGTTCCGCGACTGCATTCGCGCTACGGGTCTCGATCGTGGACACATGGCTGCCCGCAGTCTCCACACATCCGGAGCGAATTGTGTTTTTGGCGATGGCTCAGTGCGTTACGTGAATAACAATGTCAACGATCTCACCTGGCGAGCGATTGGCAGCAAGAACGCCGGCGACATCATCGGCGATTTTTAAGATTCGCTGCTCCAAGAATTCACTGCGGGCCGAATCGTTCTCGGCTGCTCACTCAATGCAATAGAGCCCCCGATACGTCCGTAAGAACATTTGGCCGTTTGAGAACGCGCCTGAGCCGCGCATCGTTTCGTCGAGCTTGTTTTCGGCCAGGACTTTGCATTCGTTCGGGTTGACTTCAAGCACGAACGTCGTGCCGGCTGTGTTGCCGATGTAGAGCCGCTCGGCGGCATGGACCATCGAGCACCAGCTTTGGCCTCCGCCGAGCCGCTCTTCCCATTTCTTCTCGCCCGTCTTGGCGTCGAGGCACCAGGCGAGCCCTGGCTCGTTGAGGATGTAGATGTGACCATCAACCACCACGCCCGAGCCGACGCGCTGGGTGTTTTTCGGATGGTGCCAGAGAGTTTTATCGGTTTGGTCGCCGCTGCCGCCGCTTTTGATGGCGAAGGCCGGGCCGCCATAACCGCACATGGCGATGACGATGTCGCCGGCGATCAGCGGTGATGTGTAGAACAGCTTGCTCGCCCCGCCGCACGACCAAATTTCCTGGCCGCTGGTCGGCACGACGGCGAATAATCGTTCCGGCAGCGACAGCAGCAAGACATCGCGATTGCCTTCGCGATGGACGACCGGCGTGCTCCATGAGCCACGATACTCGTCGATTTTTTCCGAGCGCTGGCCGGTATATTCCTTCCGCCAGACTTCGATGCCGGTGCGTTTGTCGAGTGCGACGACGAAGGCATTCAGCCCGGGACCGAAATTGAGAACGGCCAGATTTTCAAAGATGATGGGGCTGCTTCCAAAACCCCAGATATGCTCGACCTTGCCCAGGTCTTTTTGCCAGAGTACTTTACCGCTCAGGTCGTAAGCAAAAATGCCTGCTGAGCCGTACCAGGCGATGATTCGCTCGCCATCGCTAACGGGGGAAGCCGAGCAAAATGGATTTGTGTTGTGCGTCAGCTCTTTGTCGGCGTATTCGACTTCCTGCTTCCACCGCTGTTCGCCCGTCTGCCGGTTGTAGCAATGCAAGCCGCGGCGGGGACTGTTGGTGGGTGCGTGCGTGATGAATACTTTGTCGCCGACCACGATCGGGCTAGAATCACTGGGACCGTCGAGCGTCACTTTCCACTTCACGTTTTCCGTTGGCGACCAGGTGAGCGGCGCAGTTTTTTCCATCGATTGGCCCGTGCCCAGCGGCCCGCGCCACTGCGGCCAATCGTCGGCACGGGCCACGAATGCCGAGAATGTTATGGAAGCGATGGCCGCCAGCCAGCGATGGATGCTCATAATGTGCTACTCCGCCAAGAATCGAATTCGAGCAGTCGCTTAGCTTACTCCGCCTCATCGCCCGCCAGTAGCTCCTTCAGCATCAAGTCGGTCCGCGTGAGGAATGCTCGCGTGACCTTGTAATGCTCGGTGTCGTGGTAGGCGATGGGAGCAATACTGGTAGGGCCGAAGTGCAGAATCTGGGAGTCGGGATAGGCCAGAATGATCGGCGAATGCGTGGCAATGATGAACTGCCCGCCGCGCTGCACCAGGTCGTGCAAAGCCGCTAGAAAGGTCAGTTGGCGCTGCGGACTGAGGGCGGCTTCCGGCTCATCGAGCAGATACAGCCCGTTGCCCGACAGCCGTTGGATCATCAGCGAGAGGAACGCCTCGCCGTGCGATTGCTCGTGGAGCGGCCGGTCGCCATAGGCGTGGCTGTAGCCGGTTTCTTGGATGTACGTGGAGAGGTTGTAGAAGCTTTCGGCCCGCAAGAAGAAGCTGTCGCTGCGGGCGATCTTGTTGCGGCCCAGTTGCAGCTTGCGGGGCAAGTCCTCGCTGTGCGTGTCCTTCGTTTTGAACATTGCATGCCGCGAGCCCCCTTCGGCATTGAAGCCCTCGGCCACGGCAATCGCTTCGAGCAGGGTCGATTTGCCGGCACCATTCTCGCCGACGAAGAATGTGACCCGCGGATGCAGTTCGATCGTCGTCAGTTGCTTGATCGCCGGAATCGAATAGGGGAACACATCGAATGAATTTACGAAGTCGCGGCGGAGTGTCACCGACTTCAGAAACGGCGGATCGGTCGGAAGACGGTTCATTGATGGTTGTTGAAACGCGGTATGTCGTGCCGGTCGAAGAACGGAACACTCATCGACGCTAATCTTTACTAACCCTCTGTTTTGATTAGCGTAGATTAGCGAAGATTGGTGTTCCAATCTTTCCCTCGCTGCTGTTTTGAGGGAACCGCCGTATTGAGAAATTTCAAGAACCAAAGATCCGAAGAACCAAAAATGCTTATGATTTCAAGTTACCGCTGCGTCTTTTTGGTTCTTGGCATCTCCGGTTCTTTGGTTCTTATGCCTCCCGCCTCTGCCGCCGAAAAAGTTCTCCGCCACGTCGTGATGTACAAGTTCAAGGACGGCCTGCCGCCCGCGCAATTGCAGGAAGTGATTGACACCTTCGCCGGCCTGCCCAAGAAGATCGACACGATCGTTGGCTTCGAGGCCGGCACGAATGTGAGCAAGGAAGGCAAAAGCGAAGGACTCACGCACGCCTTCGTCGTCACATTCAAGAGTGAGGCCGACCTCACGGCCTATCTGGTGCATCCCGCGCATGACGCCTACGTCAAAGTCGTCCGTGACAGGCGGGAGAAGGTGATCGTTTTTGATTTTTGGGTGGAGAAATAATCGAATTGCTCGAAATTGAAGTTCGAGGGGCGTATGTGTTGCTGGAGCAAATACGGAACGCAATCCCATGTTTCCTGATCCGCAAGCTGTGTTGCACCTGCGCCCAAGTGCAGACGCGGCCCTGCGTGTCAGCGAGTTATTAGAGAAAATTCGAGCCAGCCAACTGTCCGCAGCGGAAGAGGCAGAGTGGGAGCAATTCGAAGTTATAGAGCATTTGATTCGGATGGCAAAAGCGCAAGCGGCGATGGAAATTCGAAATGCGGGTGATTCAGTCGAGCGTTAACGCGGCTGGCGATTGAGCAAGGGCTAAAGCCGCGAATGATAAGCCGGCTGAAGCCGGCTAGAAAAATATGATGATGTCATGCACCCCACGCTGAAGCGAGGGGCTAAAAGGAACAAGCCGACTGAAGCCGGCTCAAGGTTAACGACTTTGACCAACTTGACGACTGTGAATTGCCAATTTGTTTGGACGTTGAGGCGTAGGAATCAATACTCATTCCCCGTCGCTTTCGCCTCCAGTCCCGCGCTGCCGCTGTAGGTTTTGCGCACTTTTCGGGTCATAATTTCCTCGCGGAGGCGGCTGATGGCGGCGTCGATGGGCATGGCACCGAGGTCGCCTTCCCAGCGGTCGCGGACGCTGACGGTGTTGGCTTCGACGTCGCGGGGGCCGACGACGAGCATGTAGGGGATGTGCTCGATCTGCCCGTCGCGGATTTTCGCGCCGAGTTTTTCCGGGCGATAGTCGCCTTTGACGCGCAGGCCCGCGGCCTTGAGCTGCTTTTCGACTTGCCGGCCATATTCTTCGCTCTTTTCGCTCACGGTGATTACTCGCGCCTGCTCCGGCGAGAGCCAGACCGGGAACGAGCCAGCGAAATGCTCGATCAGCACGCCGATGAACCGCTCCATCGAGCCGAGGGGCGCGCGGTGGATCATCACCGGCTGGTGCATTTGGTTGTCGGCGCCGACGTATTGCAGCTTGAACCGGGTGGGGAGGTTGTAATCGAGCTGCACGGTGCCTAGTTGCCATTCGCGGCCGATGCAATCGGTGACGACGAAGTCAGCCTTCGGGCCATAGAACGCCGCCTCGCCTGGCTCGGCGGTGTAGTCGATCTTGAGTCGCGTGCAAACATCTTCGAGCGCATTTTGGGCGCGATCCCACACGTCCGCCCCGCCAACATATTTGTCGCTCTTGGGATCGCGGAAGCCCAACCGCACGCGGTAGTTTTCCAGGCCCAGCGTGTTCAGCACGAACTGCGTCATTTCGATGCAGCCCATGAACTCGGCGGGCACCTGATCTTCGATGCAAAACAGATGCGCGTCGTCTTGGGTGAAGCCGCGAACGCGCGTCATGCCGTTGAGTTGACCGGTTTTCTCGAAGCGATAGACCGAGCCGAACTCCGCCAGCCGCAGCGGCAGTTCGCGATAGCTCCGCCGTTCGGCCTGATAAATCTGGATGTGGTGCGGGCAGTTCATCGGCTTGAGCAGATAGGCTTCCTGCTCGTCGTACCACGCCTTGATGGCGTGCATTTTGTCTTCATCGGTCTTGGCATGGCCAAAGCCGGGGAAGGAAATCGGAATCAGGCCGTCCGCGTTCTGCTTCAGCGCTTCCTCGAATCGACCCACGAATTTTGCCGCGGGCAGTTTATCTTGAAACATCAGGGCGAAAATCTGCTGCACGCTCTGCATGAAGGGGTCGAGATAGAACGGCGGGAACTGACTCTCCATGTAATAGGGAAAGTGGCCGCTCGTCTGATACATCTGGATGCGGCCGATGTGCGGTGTATAAACGGGCTGGTAGTCCCGCGCCGCCAGCTCCTGCTTGATGAAGTCCTCAAGCTGCGAGCGAATCATCGCACCTTTGGGCATCCACAAGCAGAGGCCGGGCCCGACATCGTTGCTGATCGTGAAGAGTTGGAGTTGCTTGCCGAGCAAGCGATGGTCGCGGCGCTTCGCCTCTTCGATCTTTTTCAGATGCTCGTCGAGCTCCTGGGGAGTGAAAAACGCAGTGGCATAGAGCCGTTGCAGTTGGGCGTTGTTCGCATCCCCCTTCCAATACGCTCCGGCGATGGAGAGGAGCTTGTACGCCCCGATCATCTTGGGGCTGGGCATGTGCGGCCCGCGGCAGAGGTCAATAAACTCCCCCTGGCGATAGAACGACATGCTGGCGTGATCGGCCAACCCCGTGTTGATGTGCTCGACCTTGTATTTTTGCGCCAGGCCGTCGCAGATTTCCAGCGCTTCGCCCCGCGGCACGTCGATTCGCTCGAAGGGCTCATCAAGTTCGATGATTTTTTTCATTTCCGCTTCGATCGCCGGAAAATCTTCCTCCTTCAGCGGTTCTGGCAGCTCAAAGTCGTAATAGAATCCGCCTTCCACTGTTGGTCCGAAAGCGAGCTGCACCCCTTTTTTTAGCCGCATCACCGCCCGGGCCATCACGTGCGCGCACGAGTGCCGCATGACACCGAGCGCTTCGGCGTCTTTCACGGTGAAGATACGGACTTTTGCCTCCCCCTCGTCCGGCAGCTTGAAATCGAGCCCGACGACCTTGCCGTCCACCTCGGCGGCCACCGCCGCCTTGGCCAGCCGCGGCCCAATCGCCGCTGCGACATCTCTTACGGGAATGGAACCAGGAAATTCTTTGAAACTGCCATCGGGCAGAACAACCTTAAGCATGGGATGAGAGTCGGGAAAAGAGATATGTGCCTGGGAGGGCCGCGCCGATACAAAGGACGCCTGACTGCCCCCGGAAGTTCACAAGTATAGAGCGTAAGCCCTTGGCGGCAAACGGAGATATAACAGGCGCGCGTTGCAGGAAAGCGCGCGGAAAGATAGTCTGAAAGCATGGGAAAGCGAGCGGGGGAATCGATGGCACGACGATTCGTAGTCTTGGCGACATTGTTGTTGTGGAGTTGCGCTGGCGGCGCACTGGCTTCTGAGCCGGCACAAGCGTTTCTCGACGGGCTGCGCGAACGCAATTATTTCGATACCGCGCTCGACTATCTGTCGAAAGCCGAGAAAGATCCGGGCGTTTCCGCCGCGTTCAAAGAGATGATTCTGTACGAGCGCGGCGAGACGCTGGTGCGCGGGGCTGCACTCGAACGCGATATGACCGCGCGAGAGCAGCAGCTCGACGAAGCGCAAAAGGCTCTCCGCGAGTTCATCAAAGCCAAGCCAGAGAATCTGTACGCCATTTCAGCGCGGCGGCAGCTTGGCAATGTCATCGTGGCGCGTGCGCAAAGCCGCGTAGAGCGAGCGAAGAAGCTGCCGGCTGCCGAGCAGCAAGCGTTGCTCAAGCAAGCGCGCGAATTCTATGACGAGGCTTACAAGCTGGTTTCGGGCGTGGTGGAAGAGCTGCGCACAAAACTGAAGTCGTATCCAGCGGCCCTGGACGAAAAGACCGACGCCAAGCGAGTCGAAGAGCGCGACCGCTATCGGCAGGACTTTTTGCTCGGTCAGTTGCTGGCCTCCAAGACCCGCGAGGATGTTGCCGAGACGCTGCCCAAGGGCTCCAAGGAATGGACGCAAACGCTGACAGTCGCGGCTGACGCGTATCAGAAAATCTATGAGGACTATCGCACGCGGATTGCCGGCCTGTATGCCCGCATGTATCAGGGGCAGTGCTTGCAGAAGCTGGGAAAGCACAAAGAGGCCAGCGTCTTCTTTAACGAGTTGCTGACTCAAGCCGATTCGCCCGAAGCTTTTCGGGTTCTCAAGCTGCGGACGATGCCGCTGGCCGTCGATTCGTG
>JANNTN010000120.1:0-1178 GCA_031394445.1 Anatilimnocola sp. | reverse complement strand
TTGCCGACTTCGGCGACGGGGGTGGAGCCGTCGGGGATTTTGTATTCGACTTCGATGTCGCCGTAGATGGGCCACTTCTCTTTTTTGAGCAGGAGGAGCACGTCTTTGATCGGCGTTTGGCCTTCGCCCCAGGGGAGGTTGGCGCCGTCGGCGCTGCGATCCTTTAAGTGGAGGCTGATGATTTTGTCGTGATACTTTTCGATCACGGGAATGGGGGACTTGCCTTTGGTGCCGGCGACATAGTGACCGATGTCGAAATTGAAGCCGATGTAGCTGCCGATTTGCAGCAGCGGGTCGATCGACTCGATCGTGGGGATGTTGTTCGTGTGATTGTGGAATGCGACCCAGATTTTGTGCTTCTCGGCGAAGGGGGCGAGCCGCTTGGCCAGCTCGTCGTTGCGCTCGGTGGTGATCGCTTTGCAGCCGAGGGCCTTGGCGATTTGGAAATTGAAGTCGATGTCGTCGTCGGTTTGGCCGAAGGGGTTTTTGTGGATGTGGATGTTCACGCCGGCGTCGTTGTACAGCTTGCGCAGCGCTTCGCACTTGAGGAGCTGCGCCTCGCGGACCTTGGGGCGGTCGGCGTCGATTGGCGGCGGCGGGGAGTCGTTGCCCTTGTTCCCCTTCTTACCTCCAGCGGCGCGGGCGGGGAGGCCGGCGTAGGAGCGGATCGGTCCGTCCATCAATTCGGTTTCGCTGAGGCCGTCTTTGAGAAGGCAGTCGAGGGTGTATTCAGCCGTGTCGGGGCCGCCGCGATAGCTGTAGGTGATGGCACCGATGTGGACGCCCCCAAAGACGGAGTTAGGTTTGGTTGCTTGTACGGCTGAGCTGATGCGCGGCAGGAGGGTGTGGGTGGCGAGAGCGGCAGCACCGCCGAGGATGGTTCGTCGCGAGAGGAGAGGAGGGTTCGGGGGCATTGGGCTTTTCTCAGGGGGAGAATTTGTTGAAATTGCCAAGGCGATTCTACGAGGACGATTGTACGCTGGAAGATTTGGTCCGTGTTGTTGGTTCGGCGGGAGGACTGAACAGAAGGCAACAGAGGAAACGAAGGAGGTAGAAGCGTAGCGCACCTCGAGCCCCCTGCCCCTCTCCCCTCGGAGTACCCTGTCATTTACACACAACTGTCCGCAATTTCACAACAGAGCGGCACGCGATTTGCGCATTGGCTCCTGCAAATTTCA
>JANNTN010000119.1:0-1799 GCA_031394445.1 Anatilimnocola sp. | reverse complement strand
TATGCAAATCGACTCCCACGAAGGACTGAAAACCGGCTGTGTCGTACAACATAAAGACAATCTCCGTGTTAGGGGCCAAGAACTGCGAACTACCAGGGGGAAGCGTACCAATTCCCCCAGGCCCCTACACGGTTTTACTCTCGTAGAATTGCTGGTTGTGATTGCCATTATTGGAGTGCTGGTGGCGTTGCTCTTGCCCGCGGTGCAGTCCGCCCGCGAGGCTTCGCGACGGACGCAGTGCATGAACCAGATGCGTCAACTCTCCCTGGCCATGCACAATTGTCACGATGCCAATGGTCGCCTGCCCATCGGCTCACAAGGGCGGGACAAAGCAGATCCCAACTGGGGTTACACCGGAGTCAAACCACGAGTGCCCATGATGGCATACCTGATGGCCTACATCGAACAAACGGCCATTGCCGGTCAGTACAACACCAATGCCAACTATAGCGCGGCACCCAATGCCACGCTAATCCTGACGCATTTTCCAATTTTCGATTGCACATCGGATGTCCGCGACAAGCTCGGACACCCGACGCAGAAGGATCTGAAAGGCAATTATGCCGTGAATTGGGGTAGCTGGAACTTCTGGCAGCAAGGAGGTCCTACCAACGGGGTTGCGCCATTCAACCTCGGGGATGAAGTTGGCCGTGCACCATTTTTCCTCGAATTCGGGGCAAGATTTGCTCAGATCACGGATGGCACCAGCAACACGCTCTGCTGGTCCGAAGTTCTCCAAACACCATGGTTGCAAAACGCCGGTCAGGCCTTTGTCGATCGCCGCGGACGGCAGTGGAATGATGACACTTTTTGCTACCAGTTCAGCACCCGCCTGCCGCCGAATTCTCCCAAAGGTGATTACGGTTATTGCGACCTCACGAACTCCAAGTACCCTTGCGACCCGGCCAGTAGTGGCTTGAGCTCGGCAGACGCGCCCACTGCCTATCAGGCCGCTCGCAGTCGCCATCCCAACGGCGTCAATGCATCAATGTGCGATGGCAGCACCCGTTTTGTAAGCAACAACATCAATTTGACTACCTGGGTTGCTGCCAGCAGCATGGGCGCGGGCGAAACACTGGGAGATTTCTGATGTGCTGGATGCGGCGGCAAATGTATGTGTGCTTGAATTACTAAATCCTAGCTCTCACGTGCCGAGTTTTCTTGCCTAATGCGTTGGCTTTGCGGACTATTGATCGTCGTCTTGACCCTAGCTCTCGGGATTGGCTGTAACCGTGGCTCTGCTCCTCCCAAGCGAGGCAAGCTGGACGGCAAGGTCACGCTCAATGGCAAGCCAGTGGGTAACGGCATTGTTCGCTTCTTCGCGCTCGATCCGACTGGAATCAACGTGCTGGCTACGGTGACCGACGGCCAATTCAGCGTGCCGGAGGGTCAGGGGCCAGCAAGGGGAAAGTACCGAATCGAGTTCTCCGTCCCCTCCACCACCAAGCGTCGCGTTCCCAATGATGATGTTCCTGGCCAGTGGCTAGAAGAGGCACCCGAAACCCTGCCAGCGCGCTACCATCGGGCCTCCGCCATTGTCCGGGAATTCGATCCCGACAAGCCCGAATCGTTCGACTTTCAACTCACCACACCGTAATGCTTCTTGGCATCCGCTTAAGCGCCCTGCTGCGGGCAGTGGCAGCGGTCTCGCATTGTATGGACCGCGGTTTTTCGCGAGAACTCATACGTATTCCGGCACTCGCATCAAACGACCCATTTGTGCCCGACGCCGCGGTCGTCCGAGATACTCAAACGTTTTGCGAAGCACAGTTTTCGCGTCAAGAAGTCATACATTTCTT
>JANNTN010000093.1:0-1547 GCA_031394445.1 Anatilimnocola sp. | reverse complement strand
AAGTGAATTCACGTTTAATTCGGCAACCGTGCAGCCTGTAAATAAACAAGAAAAATTGGTTGAAGAAAATTTCATTCTGGAGCCCATTAGCACAACAACCGATATTATTTCAACTAAAAAACATAAGCAGGAGTCAATTCTGCCGTCTTCGTTTTCGAATGCAATAGTAAATGATACTTCAAGTACTTTATTTACATTAAATGAAAACGGACTGATTCAAAAAATTGATACGGTTATTAAAACAGAAGCTACGCCTTTGTTTTTGTATAAAGATTATATCCGTTTTCGACCAAATACGACACAGCGGCCGGCAGCGTTTCGCAATGCTCGTCGAGACGCGAACGACTTGAGTAAAACCGCTCCCCAAAGGCATGGAGCAACTCGACCTTCAACCACTGTCGTCGCGCGTTCTGTCGTGGGGCCTTGAAATGTCGGTCAAGTCGCACCATCGGTTGTTTGCAATTTGGGCACGGAAATGGCCGCTCTGGAATATCCACATTCCAATTCGACGATCCAAGCTGCTTGAAAGCCTTGCGGCAGCCGAAGCAAGCAAAGTGCGATTTATTCGTCGCTGTTGGCTCTTGGGAGTTCTTGGGCATTTTGAATCACAGGATCAGTAGCGTGCGGAGGCGGTATTACATTATGGACCTTTATCGCGATTGGGCTCATTATCGCCCGACTGTGTCCGTTTTCCCAACTGAGACGCAGACTCACTGCTTCACTCGCTCCATTCTCGGTTTGTAAAAGGTGGTCTCGCCCTAACGCTTGCTATTTCATCGCGAGTGGGCGGAGGGTGAAGCCGGCGACGGTGCCGGCGATTTTGTTGACGGTGGCGACGTAGCAGAATTCGAAAACCTTGTCCTTGGCGAGGCTTTCCAGGTTGTGAAACTCGCCGATGTGGACGCCTTGCTCCACCAATAGGTATTTGTGGACGGGGATGAATGAGTCGCTGCCTGCGGGCGGGGGGCTTACTTCCAGGCCGCTGGTGTCGCTGGCGATGAGCATTGCGCCGTGTTGTTCGACGAGGTATTTGGCCGTGGCGAGAGTGATTCCGGCGGAATCGTGCTCGCCGATTTTGGCGTGGTCGTGGCCGTCGGTGCCCCAGTAGCGGAGGGTGCCGGTGCGGATTAGCACGATGTCTCCTTGGCGGAGATTTATTTGCTGGCGGGCGAGAGCGGCGTCGATGTCGGCGGGTGAAATCGCGTAGAGGGGAGGCAGGGCGTCAACATTTCGCGCCCCGGCAATATCGAGCAAGACGCCGCGGGCGACGATGGGCGGGATGGTCGTGCAATCGCACTTGAGGACGCCGAAGTCGCCGCCGAACTGGGCCTCCGTGAAGCCGTTGTACCAGTGATGGTCGGCACCAGCCGTGATGTGGGCGAGGCCGTCAATTTGAGTTGCTACGTTGTCGTTGATGAACAGGGCGTTGCTGTGCCAACGCGTGTTGCTGGGGTTTGATTTAGAATCGTGGACGGCGTCTTTTTGTGCTTCGATGCCGCCGGGCGAGCGAAATGACATGATTTCGCCCGGCGAATGTCCTGGCCATT